>NZ_BACT01001060.1:0-3405 GCF_000333255.1 Methylobacterium sp. B1
ATCCAGGCGCTGGTGGCGCCATCGTCACTCGGCATGCCCCGGCGCGCCGTGGTCGGCTGGGACCCGAACCGGCTGTCGATGGTGCTCGCCGTGCTGGAGGCCCATGGCGGCATCCGGCTCGGGAGCCACGACGTCTACCTGAACGTGGCGGGGGGCCTGCGCATCACCGAGCCGGCGGCGGATCTGGCGGTGGCGGCCGCCCTGGTCTCCTCCCTGTCGGGGGCGGTGCTGCCGCCGGAGACCGTGTATTTCGGCGAGATCGGCCTGTCGGGGGCGATCCGGCCGGTCGCCCAGGCCGGATCCCGGCTCAAGGAGGCCCAGAAGCTTGGCTTCGCCAAGGCCTTGATCCCGCAGGGCCGGGGCGAGGGCGAGAAGGCGCTGTCGGTGGAGACGCTGCGCCACATCGCCGATCTGGTGGCGGGGATCAGCGCGGGCGCGCCGCGGAAGGGGTCCGGGCAGCGCGGGCGGCAACAGGCACGCTACGCCGACGAGGAAATGTGAGGTCGCCGAACGACGGCCTGCGCCGGCAGGCTCCACACCGTTCGAGAGACGAGCGCGGGTTCCCTGTCCCACACGGGAGAGGGCGTGCGTGGCGCCGGGGCTGGTCTGTCAGCCGCCCGTGACGCTCATGTGCCGCGGCACGGCGGCCGGGCGCTGGCGCTCGATGACGAAGTCGTGGCCCTTGGGCTTGCGGGTGATCGCCTCGACCACGGCCGCGGCCAGCACCGCGTCGTCCTGGGAGGCGCGCAGCACCGCCCGCAGATCGGCCGAGTCCTCCTGACCGAGGCACATGTAGAGCTGGCCGGTGCAGGTCAGGCGCACCCGGTTGCAGCTCTCGCAGAAATTATGGGTCAGCGGCGTGATGAAGCCGAGCTTCCCGCCGGTCTCCTCGACGCGCACGTAACGCGCCGGGCCGCCGGTGCGGTCGGGCAGCGGCGTGAGGGTGTAGCGGGTCTCCAGGCGCTGCCGGGCCACCGACAGGGGGAGGAACTGGTCGGTCCGGTCCGCCTCGATCTCGCCGAGCGGCATGACCTCGATCAGCGTCATGTCCATGCCGAGGCCGTGCGCCCAGGCGATCATGTCGGGGATCTCGTCGGCGTTGACGTCGCGCAGCGCCACCGCGTTGATCTTGACCTTCATCCCGGCGGCCCGCGCCGCCGCGATGCCGTCGAGCACCACCGCGAGATCGCCCCGGCGGGTGATCTCCCGGAACTTGTCGGGGTCGAGGGTGTCCAGCGAGACGTTGATCCGGCGCACGCCGAGGCTCGCCAGCTCGTCCGCGTAGCGCGTGAGCTGCGTGCCGTTGGTGGTCAGCGTCAGCTCCTCCAGCGCGCCGGAATCGAGGTGGCGCGAGAGGCGGCGGAACAGGTGCATGATATCGCGCCGCACCAGCGGCTCGCCGCCGGTGATCCGGAGCTTGCGGACGCCCCGGGCGATGAACACGCCGCAGAGCCGGTCCAGCTCCTCCAGGGTCAGCAGATCGCGCTTGGGCAGGAACTGCATGTGCTCGGACATGCAGTAGGCGCAGCGCAGATCGCAACGATCCGTCACCGAGATGCGCAGATACGAAATCGCCCGCTGGAACGGGTCGATCAGCGGGGCGGGCCCGGCGGGCACGCCGACCGCGGACGTCTGCGGCGTCAGGGAGCTGTCATCGAGCATCGTCCGGCATATGATGTCCCGGACGGTCGCGGGCAAGCAGGTCCCGCGCCGCAGCCCCAGATTGCGTGAGGAGTGTGACCCGTGAGCGAGGATCTGTGGCCGACCGAGATCCGCCTGTCGGCCGATCGGCGGGTGCTCAACGTCGCCTTCGAGGACGGGGCGCGCTTCGCCCTGCCGGCCGAGTACCTGCGCGTGTCGAGCCCCTCGGCCGAGGTGCAGGGCCACTCACCGCTGGAGCGCAAGGTGATCGGCGGCAAGCGGTCCGTGGCGATCCTGGCGGTGGAGCCGATCGGCAACTACGCGGTGAAGCTCGGCTTCGACGACATGCACGACACCGGCATCTACGGCTGGGGCTACCTCCACACCCTCGGCCGCGAGTACGAGACGCGCTGGACCACCTATCTCGGCGAACTCGCCGAGCGCGGCCTCGACCGCGACACGGCGCGGCAGGCTTCGGTCAAGTCCGGCGGGGGCTGCGGCTCGGGTTCGTGCGGGTGCCATTGAGGGCCGCGGCGGACGCTTCCCGCCGCACCGGTTCCGGCGCGGCTCGGCGGCTGAAGCCGCGCCACCCTGGGGCGTCGCGCCGCGTGCGCGAGGACGGCGTGGGTCACTGCGCCGCCCGGTAGGCCGAAGCCTTGCATCGCCATGACGGCACACCGACCGCTTCCCTTGGAGCCGCCATGGCCTTCGCCTGCACCATCCCAGCCGTCCCGACCGTCCAGCAGGACGACGCCACCGTGCGCATCACCCGCTGGGACTTCCCGCCGGGCGCCGTGACCGGCTGGCACGAGCACGGCTGGCCCTACTTCGTGGTGATGCTGATGGATGGGATCCTGCGCGTCCACGACGGCACGGCGGTGAGCGAGACGGCGCTCGCGGCCGGCCAATCCTACATGCGCCCGGCCGGCATCCGGCACGACGTGATGAACGGCTCGGACCACCCGATCGCCTTCGTGGAGATCGAGGTGAAGCGCCCGGACGCGCTGGTGATCCTGCCGGGCGCCTGAACGCGAAAGGGCCGACCTGTGACGGTCGGCCCCTCCCAAAGGTCCGAACGCCTCAGCGCTGGACGATGACCTTCGTGCCGACCTTGGCGCGGGTGTAAAGGTCCGTCACGTCGTCGTTGGTCATGCGGATGCAGCCCGACGAGACGGCGGTGCCGATGGTCTCCGGCTCATTGGAGCCGTGGATCCGGTAGATCGAGCCGCCGAGATACATGGCGCGGGCGCCCAGCGGGTTCTCGAGGCCGCCCTTCATGTAGCGCGGCAGGTCGGGCCGGCGCTTCAGCATGGTCGACGGCGGGCGCCAATCCGGCCACTCGCGCTTCATCGTGATGGTCTGCACGCCACCCCAGGTGAAGCCCGGCCGGCCGACGCCGACGCCGTAACGCAGGGCCTGACCGCCGCCCAGCACGTAGTAGAGCCGGCGCTCGGCAGTGGAGACGACGATCGTGCCGGCGCCGTAGGGGCCGTTATAGGCCACCGTCTCGCGCGGGATCGCCGACATCTGCGGGACCGCGGCGTCGGCGTTCAGCGGGTCGGCGGGGTTGAGCGAGGCGTTCGCCACCGGCACCGCAACCGTCTCGACGGCCTGCGGGCGCACGCGCACGGTGAGCGCGTCGTTCAGGGGCTGGCGGGTCAGCGGGTCGATCTCGTAAGCCAGAAACCGCGCGGCGGAGGCGGCCACGCCCAAAAGCCCGATCAGGGCGGGGGAGAAACGACGCATCAAAGCTTCTCGGGGCAG
>NZ_BACT01001059.1:0-5367 GCF_000333255.1 Methylobacterium sp. B1
CTCAAGATAAGGAAGCCGTGGGGTGCGTGTTCGAATAACAGGGTACCGCTCATTCAGGGGGGCGAAACTCAGCACCCGGTCGTGGGGAAATCGTAGAGCTTGCCGGTCTCGGCCCAGTCCGGCGCGGCGAGCCGCACGAAATGGGGGGCGAGGTCCTCGGGCGTCTTGAGGGTCTCGGGGTCCTCCCCGGGCATGGCCGAGCGGCGCATGCCGGTCCGCAAGGGTCCGGGATTGAGCAGCATGGCCCGGATCGCCGTGCTCTCGTTCTCGGCCGCGTAAGTCCGCACCAGGGCCTCCAGTGCCGCCTTCGACACCGAGTAGGGTCCCCAGTAGGGCCGGCACTTCGAGGCCGCCCCCGAGGAGACGAAGATCGCCCGCCCGGCATCCGACATGCGCAGCAGCGGATCGAGGGAGCGGATCAAGCGCCAGTTGGCGGTGACGTTCACGTCCATCACCTGCCCCCAGATCTTCGGGGTGATGTGGCCGATGGGCATGAGCGCGCCGAGGATGCCGGCATTGGCGATCAGGATGTCGAGGCGCTTCCAGCGCTCGTTGATCGCCGCGCCGAGGCGGTCGATCGCGTCGTAATCGGCGAGGTCGAACGGCACGAGGGTGGCGCTGGAGCCGGCCGCCCGCACGCCGTCGTCCAGCTCTTCCAGGGCGCCGACGGTGCGCGCCACCGCAATCACGTGGGCGCCGGCGCCGGCGAGCGCCAGGGCGGCAGCGCGCCCGATGCCGCGGGACGCGCCGGTGACGACCGCGACGCGGCCTTCCAGGGGTTTCTGAGACTCAGCCATGGAGAGGACCTAGCGCATTTACGCCCGCGGGGGATGCCCGTCCGCGCACGGAATCCGCAGATCCGTCAATCCGCCTCGGCCAGCATGGCGAAGCGCTTCGGGCCGGCGATGGAGAGGTCCGTGAGGCCGGTCGGGTAGTCGCCCGTGAAGCAATGGTCGGTGTATTGCGGGCAGGCGGCGTTCCGGGCCTCCTCGCCCATCGCCCGGTACAGGCCGGGGATCGACAGGAAGGCGAGCGAATCCGCGCCGATATACTTGCGCATCGCCTCGAGATCGTGGGTCGCGGCGAGCAGCTTCTCCCGCTCGGGCGTGTCGATCCCGTAGAAATCCGGGTAGGTGATCGGCGGCGAGGCGATCCGGAAATGCACCTCGGCGGCCCCGGCCTCGCGCATCATCCGGACGATCTTCACCGAGGTCGTGCCGCGCACGAGGCTGTCGTCCACGAGGACGATGCTCTTGCCCTCGATCGCCGCGCGGTTGGCCGAGTGCTTCATCCGCACGCCGAGTTCGCGCACCGACTGGGTCGGCTGGATGAAGGTCCGCCCGACATAATGGTTGCGGATGATCCCCATCTCGAAGGGAATCCCGGTCTCCTGCGAGAAGCCAAGTGCCGCCGGGACGCCGGAATCCGGCACCGGCACGACGATGTCGGCCGTGACGGCGGCTTCGCGGGCCAGTTCCCGGCCGATCGCCTTGCGCACTCCGTAGACGCTCTTGCCGTTCACCACCGAGTCCGGCCGGGCGAAGTAGATGTATTCGAAGATGCAGGGCCGCATCGGCACGGCGTCGGCGAAGCGGATCGACTCGATCCCCTCCTCGGAGATCACCACGATCTCGCCGTTCTCGATGTCGCGGACGAACCGGGCGCCGATGATGTCCAATGCGCAGGTCTCGGAGGCCAGCATGTAGCGGCCGTCCAGCTCGCCCAGCACCAGCGGGCGGATGCCCAGCGGGTCGCGGGCACCGATCAACTTCTTGTTGGTGAGCGCCACGATCGCGTAGGCGCCCTGGATCGCCTGCAGGGCGTCGATGAAGCGCTCGATGATCCGCGGCTTCCGGGAGCGGGCCGCGAGGTGGAGGATCACCTCGGTGTCGGAAGTCGACTGGGTGATCGCACCGTCGCGGACGAGGTCGCGGCGGATCGACAGGGCGTTGGTGAGATTGCCGTTATGGGCGACTGCCAGCCCGCCGCTGGCGAGCTCCGCAAAGAGCGGCTGGACGTTGCGCAGGATCGTCCCGCCGGTGGTCGAGTAGCGCACGTGCCCGATGGCGGCGCGGCCCTTCAGGCGGGCGATGGTGTCGCCGTCCGAGAAGGAATCACCCACGAGGCCGGGGCGCCGTTCGGAGTGGAACACCGAACCGTCGAAGGAGACGATGCCGGCCGCCTCCTGGCCGCGGTGCTGAAGGGCGTGCAGCCCCAGCGCGACGATGGCCGAGGCCTCCGGATGGCCGAAGATGCCGAAGACGCCGCACTCCTCCCGGAGCGTGTCGCCATCGAGATCGAAATTGAAAGCGTCGGTGGAGGCGGCGGCGTGTGACATGAGGCGGTCGATCACTCACAGATCCCGGCGGCGAAGGGCCGACGCGCCGGTCGTCGCGGAAGCAATCCGTGCACCACCGGAACCGCTATCTAGGCGTTCCGCACGACGAGTCCTACGGCGAATACCGCAGATCAGCGTCGCGTCGGGGTCGGCGCGGTCTCGGTCCGGCGCTGGGGCGCCGCGTCGGTCTCGGCCGGGGCGTCGGCCGCCTCATTGGGCGGCGTGGCGACCTTCGGCTTCTTGAACTGCTTGAGGAAGCCTTCCGGATTCTCGGGCAGCTGCGCCACGAGGGCGTCGCCGGACTTCTCCAGCATCGGGCGCGTGCGGGCCTGGGCGGCCCAGTCCGGCACCTTGCCCTGGACCAGCCAGGACAGGAACACCCAGCCGATCACGCAGATCAGGAAGCCGCGGGCCGCGCCGAACAGGAAGCCGAGGGAACGGTCGACGGCGCCGATCCGCGAATCGAGCACCACGTCGGAAATCTTGACCGTGATGATCGACACGATGATCAGGGTGCCGAGGAAGATCGCCGCGATCGAGGCGACCAGCGCGACGGTGTCGCTGTTCACGTGCTGCTTCACGGTCGGCAGCAGCATCGGATGGAGCGTCCAGGCGACCGCGGCGGCGGCAACCCAGGCGACGATCGCCAGCACCTCGCGGGTGACGCCGCGCACGGCCGCGAGCAGCGCGGAAACCGCGACGATGCCGAGCACGGCGAGATCCAGTACGGTAAACGGCATCGTTAAACTTTTTGGTACCCGCGGGGATGCCGTGTCCGACCTGCGGCTCCCCCGGACCGCGGTGGATTTATACCAAGCCGGATCTCGGCCGTCACCCTCGCGAGCCCGCCTGATCGCGCGCTGTGCCGTCCTTGCATCAGCCGCGCCGTTCACCAGGGCGCGAGCCGCCGCGCCGAGGGCCCGGCTCCACCCGGGCGCCGTACCGGTGCTATGGGTCCGGCCTGGGGTCCGGTCTGTGCTTCCGGAGCCCCGGTGGCGAATGGATGGAGGCGGTCTGCGTGGCCGAGGCCGGACCTGTGACGGAGATCGGCGCCCACGGCGCCCGGCTCACGATCGACCTCGGGGCGATCGTGGCCAACTGGCGGTTCCTGGCGGCCCGCGGCGCGGGCGCCGACTGCGCCGCAGTGGTGAAGGCCGACGCCTACGGCTGCGGCATCGGTCGCGTCGGGCCGGCCCTGTGGGCCGCCGGCTGCCGGACCTTCTTCGTCGCCCATCTGTCGGAGGGGGTCGCGGCCCGTGCCGCCCTGCCCGAGGCGGCGATCTACATCCTGAACGGTCTGCCACCGGGCGCCGCGGAAGCCTTCGCGGCGCACGAGCTGCGCCCGGTGCTGGGCAGCATCGCGGAGTTGTCGGACTGGGCGGCGCTCTCGTCCGGCCGCCTGCCGGCGGCACTCCACGTCGATACCGGCATGAACCGTCTGGGCCTGCCCGTGCCGGAGGCGCTCGATCTCGCGGGCGATGGGCGGATCACCGCGGCCGGGATCGATCTTCTCCTCAGCCACTTCGTCAGCGCCGAGAAGCCGGAGGATCCGGTCAACGCCCGGCAGATCGCCGATTTCGCCCGCGTCCGGGCGGCGTATCCGCAACTCCGGGCCTCGCTGGCGAACTCGTCGGGCGTCTTCCTCGACGGGGCCCGGCACGATCTCCTGCGGCCGGGCTACGCCCTGTTCGGCGGCAACCCGATTCCGGGGGGCGCCAACCCGATGCGCCCGGTGGTGCGGCTGGGAGCGCTGATCGCACAGGTACCCGACTTCGCATTCGGGGCCAACCGCGGGCTATAACGGCCGCTGGACCGCGCCCCGGCCGAGCCGGCTCGCGACGCTCTCCCTCGGCTACGCCGACGGGTTCCCGCGGGCGATCAGCGGGCGCGGGCAGGCGCTGGTCGGCGGCGTGCCCTGCCCGATCCTCGGCCTCGTCTCGATGGATCTCATCATCCTCGACGTCACTGCGGCGCCCGCCGCGACGCGCGGCGCAACCGCGGTGCTGATCGGAGACGGCCTCGACATCGACGCGGTCGGGCGCTCTGCCGGCACGATCGGCTACGAGATCCTGACCGGGCTAGGTTCTCGTTATGTTCGAGATTATGTAGGCTGACGCACCTCCCCGCTGATCCGCCGGACCGACGGCGCCCCGGATTCGAATGGCCAAGATCCATCAGACCTTCGTCTGCCAGTCCTGCGGGGCGGTCTACAACCGCTGGCGCGGGCGCTGCGAGGCCTGCAACGGCTGGAACACGATCGTCGAGGAGGCGCCTTCGGCTCCCGGGCAGTCCGGGCCAGCGGCGACCCGGCCGTCGCGCAACCGCGGCCGGGTCTTCCCGCTGGAGGGGCTGACCGGCGAGGCCAAGGAGGCGCCGCGCATCCCCTCGGGGATCGGCGAGCTCGACCGGGTCACCGGTGGCGGCTTCGTGCGCGGCTCGGTGATCCTGCTCGGCGGCGATCCCGGCATCGGCAAGTCGACCCTGCTGATGCAGGCCTCCGCCGCCATGGCGGGGACGGGCGAGCGGGTCGCCTACATCTCGGGCGAGGAGGCGGTGGGACAGGTGCGCCTGCGGGCGGAGCGGCTGGGGCTCAGCGCGCTCCCCGTGCAGCTCGCCGCCGAGACCAATGTCGAGGACATCGTCGAGACCCTGAGCCAGGGCCGGCCGCCGGCCCTGGCGATCATCGACTCGATCCAGACCATGTGGACCGAGACAGTGGAATCGGCCCCCGGCACGGTGACCCAGGTGCGCTCCTCGGCCCAGGCGCTGATCCGCTTCGCCAAGACCACCGGCACGGCGGTGATCCTGGTGGGCCACGTCACCAAGGACGGGCAGATCGCCGGCCCCCGGGTGGTGGAGCACATGGTCGACGCGGTCGCGTCCTTCGAGGGCGACCAGGGTCACCATTTCCGCATCCTGCGCGCCGTGAAGAACAGGTTCGGGCCCACCGACGAGATCGGCGTGTTCGAGATGACCGATGCGGGCCTCAGTGAGGTGCCGAACCCGTCCGCCCTGTTCCTGGGGGGCCG
>NZ_BACT01001058.1:0-9184 GCF_000333255.1 Methylobacterium sp. B1
CCGGGGAACCTCTAGAGTCATCAACTGCGGCGCATGCCGCCAGTGCAAGCTCGGCAATTACTCGGTCTGCGAGCGCTCCAACCGCAACGCCGAGATGGCGGCCGCGCAGTTCGGCTACACGACGGCCGGCCTGTTCGGATACTCGCACCTGACCGGCGGCTATGCCGGTGGCCAGGCCGAGTATGTCCGTGTGCCGATGGCCGACGTCGCGCCCATGAAGGTGCCGGAGGGCATGGACGACGAATCCGTCCTGTTCCTCACCGACATCCTGCCCACCGGCTGGCAGGGCGCGGAGCATTGCGAGATCCAGGGCGGCGAGACGATCGCGGTCTGGGGCGCCGGCCCGGTCGGCATCTTCGCGATCCAGTCGGCGAAGATCATGGGGGCCGAGCGGATCATCGCCATCGAGACCGTGCCCGAGCGCATCGCCCTCGCCCGGAAGGCCGGCGCCACCGACATCATCGACTTCATGAACGAGGACGTGTTCGAGCGAATCAAGGAGATCACCAAGGGCCAGGGTGCCGACGGCGTGATCGACTGCGTCGGCATGGAGGCGAGTGCCGGCCATGGCGGCCTCACCGGCGTGCTCTCCGCCGTCCAGGAGAAGCTGACCGCCACCGAGCGGCCCTACGCGCTGGCCGAAGCCATCAAGGCGGTCCGGCCCTGTGGGATCGTCTCGGTGCCCGGCGTCTATGGCGGACCGATCCCGGTCAACATGGGCTCGATCGTCCAGAAGGGCCTGACCCTCAAGAGCGGCCAGACCCATGTGAAGCGCTATCTCGAGCCGCTGACCAAGCTGATCCAGGCGGGAAAGATCGACATGACCTCCCTGATCACCCACCGTTCGCACGACCTCGCGGACGGGCCGGACCTCTACAAGGCCTTCCGCGACAAGAAGGACGGCTGCGTGAAGGTGGTGTTCCACCTGAACTGAGGCGGCGCGCTCCGGCCGCCGATCGGCTGGGGCGTATCCCCGTAGGCCCGGCTGGGCGCGGCATCCCGGAAGCGTGTAGAGCCGGCGCCGTGCCCACCAACCGTCCGGGACGCCCATGTGCAACCTCTACAGCCTGCGGACCGGCCCCGCGGATCTGCGCCGGGCCTTCGCGATCGCGGAGGACCGCACCGGAAACCTTCCGCCGTTGCCGGCTATCTTTCCCGACCAGCTGGCGCCGGTGGTCCTGAACGGCACCGCCGGACGGGACCTCGCGATGATGCGCTGGGGCATGCCGGGGCCGAAGGCGTTCGGCGAGCATCCGATCACCAACGTGCGCAACGTCGCGAGCCCGCACTGGCGACCCTGGCTCGGGGTCGCCCATCGCTGCCTCGTGCCGGTCACCGCCTTCAGCGAGTACGCCGACACCAAGCCGCGCAAGACGCCGGTCTGGTTCGCCCTCGACGAGGATCGGCCGCTCTTCGCCTTCGCGGGGATCTGGCGGCCCTGGACGGGCGTACGGGGGACGAAGCGCGAGAACCCGGACCGGGTCGCCGCGGAGCACCGGCTGTTCGCCTTCCTGACCACGGAGGCGAACGGCGTCGTCGGGCCGGTCCATCCCAAGGCGATGCCGGTGCTGCTCACGCAACCGGAGGAATGGGCGACCTGGCTCGAGGCGCCCACCGCGGAGGCGCTCCGGCTCCAGCGCCCGTTGCCGGATGCCGCCATGCGCGAGGTCGCCCGGGGGGCGCGGTCGGACGGGGCCGAGGACTGATCCGCCCTACCCGCCCGCCGGCTCGCCGGAGGGATGGCCTGTGGGGGCGGCCGTCACGCCGCGGGCCCGCCAGCGCGCCAGCACAGCGGCGTTGAGCCGGGCGATCCGCGCGCGGTGCGCCTCCCAGAACGAGAGCGGCGGCGTCGGCTCGGCGACCACGCGTGTCCGGTGGACGGGTCGCGTCTGCTTGTCGGCGAGGCGGAACGGGACGGCTGGGCGGGCGCTCGCCCGGACGAGGCGCGCTTCGGGATCGGCCAGGATCGCCTGGGCGCGGGCGCAGTAGAGCTGCGACAGGGGCGAGATCACCTCCGACCCGTGTCCCGCCCGGTACTTCATAAGGGCGCGGCAGAGGTCGCCGTCGGCCCGGCGCCAGGCTTCGGCGAGATAGCGTACGCCGTAGCGAACGTTGATCTCCGGGGCCGCCAGCTCGGCGACGGTGCCCCGGAAGCCGAGCATCGCCGCGGTGGTGGGCCGGACCTGCATCAGACCGACCTCGCCGACGCTGCCGACCACGGTGGGATCGTAGCCGCTCTCGATCCGCGCGACGGCGTCAGCGACCGCGAGCGGCAGGCCGGTGCCGGCGGCCTCGCGGGCGATGAGCGGCAGGAAGCGGGCTCGCGCATCGGCGACGGCCGGCGCCGGCGCGGCAACCGGGGGAACCGGCGGCAGGGACGCCATGCCGAGCGCATGCACCGCCAGAAAGGTCGCGGGCCGGGCCTGCGCGGGGGCCGCGCAGGTCAGCAGCAGGAGAAGCAACGGAGCGCGCATCGGCCGCCACGGAGAGGGTCCGGGACCTGTCTATCCCGGCCGCCTCAACGAAGCCTTTCGCCGCCCCGGCGACGGGCCGAAGCTACTGCACCGGCCCGCGCTCGCGCGCCTGCAGCAGCCGCAGGGCCTCGCCCAGGACCGTGTGAAGGTCGGCCACGCCCTGGGGGCTGAGCGGCAGGCCGACCCGCTGCCCGTGGATCGTGCTGAGGACCAGCATGGCGAGATCCTCGCCGATCAGCAGGTTGGATCCCGGCAGGCAGAGCGGCAGGACGAAATCACCCTCGACCTCACCGAGGACATCGACCGCATCCGCGGGCCGAAAGGGCGGCTTCCGATCGGTCATCGCTCCCCTCCTCGCTATCCGCGCGGCGCCGATGGGCCGCCCGGAGACTCATACCGTGTCTCAACCCGGATCCCGGTCGGGCATCCGCAGAGACCGCACCGTGAGCGTGTCGATCTCCAGCGCGCCGATCTCCAGGGAGCCGACCCGGGCCCGCCCCACCGAAAGGCGTCCGATCACGAAGGCGCCCACCGCGACGACGCCGAGCGCCGCGGCCCCGAGGGCCAGCGCACCCAGCGCTGACGCCCCGACCGTCCCGGCGCCGATGGCACCTGCGCCCAGAAGCGCCGTGTCGCGGGGGTCGGCCGACGCCGTCCCGACCGTCCCGATCTCGGCCTCCGGAACCCTCGAATGCGGCATGCGGGATCCTCTCCGGGCGGTCCACTCCGACGACAGCTATACGCGACATTAACCGCGTTTTCACGCCGCGCGCTGACGATGGTCCTCGGTCCCCGCACCCCGGACAGTCCGTCCGCAGCCAGAGAGGACGTCGCCCGTGCAGCATCTGCTCCCGGCCTTCGCGATCTTCGCATCCGGCTGCCTGCTGATCCATGTCGGCCGTGCCTATGCCCGGGCAACGACGATGCTGCTCTCGGGCACCGCCCTGATGCTGAGCGTGACGCTCGGCACAGTGGTCTGCCAGCGGATCGGCCAGCCGGTGCGCTCCGTCGCATCCGACGCACGAGCCCTCGGCCAATCCGGTCAGTAGAGCCGTGTCCGATAGGCGTCGGCGATGGTGGCCTCGGCCTCCGCCACGTCGGCGGCCGCAGTCTGATCGGACAGGATGCGTCCCAGGCTCGGGAAGGTGTCGCGCGCGACATGACGCGCCGGATCCCAGAGCCCGGAGCGGATCATCGCCTTGCCGCAATGGAAAAACGCCTCGCGCACCTGCACGACGAGCCCGGCGGCCGGCACCTTGCCCTGGGCGCGCATGGGCTCGAGCAGCGCGGCGTCCTGCGTCAGCGCGGCGGTGCCGTTCACCCGGAAGGTCTCGTCGATCCCCGGCACGAGGAAGATCAGCCCGACGCCCGGGCTCTCGAGCAGATTGAGGAACGTGTCGATGCGGTTGTTGCCGCGCCGGTCCGGGATCACCAGGGTCCGGGAATCCGCAACGGCGACGAAGCCCGGCGCATCGCCCCGGGGACTGGCGTCGACATGGCCGGCCTTGTCCGCGCTCGCCACCACCAGGAACGGCGCGAGAGCGATGAAGCGGCGGCCGTAATCGTCGATGTGGTCGAGCACCTTGCGGGCGGCGAGCGGTCCGACGGGCCCGAACTGCCCGCGCAGCGCGGCGGCATCGCGAATCGGCGTATCGGCTTGCGCGTCCATGCGAACCTCTCAGGCCCTGAGTGGCGCGGCGGCCGCATCCCGGTCAAGCGCGATCAGGGCCAGACGTGGATCGCCACCGGGCGGCGCAGCAGGTCCCGGTCGGAGGTGATCGTGCAGCCCTCCGTGCGCAGGCGCGCGTAAGTGAGCAGCGCCCGGTCTCCGACATCGTCGAAATTGCGGCCCCGCGCGTCCGGATCGAGCAGCGACGGATAGGCGATGAGCGGCGCCGTGGCCGCGCACGGGTCGTCGTAGAGGGTTGCGCCCGCGAGGAGCAGGCGCGGGCTGTCCCAGGTGATCAGGTCGCGGGAGGTGGTCCAGTAGAAGCCGGATTGCGGGAAACCCTCGGCCGCCTTGGCCATGAACACGGCGATCCAGGCGCCCGAGCCGCGGTGCCGGACGACGGCTCCGACCGGGCCCGGGAACGGCCCGACCGGCCGGCAGGTCGCCGTGTTCGGGCGGGCGGCGCGGTAGGGGTCCGGGAAGGCGGCGGTGAAACCGGTGCCGGTCCAGGCGCGCCAGCGCGTCGGATCGGCCGGATCGTCGCTGCGGAACAGGCAGATCCCGGATTCCTGGTCGCTGCCGGGCCGGGTCCAGCCGGTGGTCGAGGCGAGGAAGTACCGCCATCTCCCGTCCGCGACGATGTTCGACGGATTGAAGAAGCCGCGGTGGCGGCCCTGGTCGCTCTCCTGCCGGAATGGGGCTCCGGCGACCACCACGGGCGGACTCTGCCGCTTGAAGCTGCGGCCGCCATCCGTCGAGGCGGCGGCCGTGATCGTGTTGTACCAGCAGGCCATGTAGGTGGCCGCCGGACAGCGGCCCGGATGCTCGTTGGCCTGGTACTCGTGGTGGAGGAGTGCGGCCACGCGGGCGCCGTCCTCGGTCCAGATGGCGGTGATCCAGGAGCGGTCGTCGTAGGCCGCAGGATCGGATTTCTCACCCGAATCGAGCACCACCGTGCAGTCGAGCTTGAGCTGGCCGAGATCCGGGCCGCGCAGCGCCCGGTTGCGGTAATGCATCCCGTAGAGCGCCACCGCGCCCGCGGCGTCGCGGAAGGCGCGGGCCGGCGCGTCGGGGACGTCGGCGCCGTCGCAGGCATCGCGGCCGGCCTTGAAGATCTCCGTCGGCGGCCCGACCAGGGTCAGGGCCGAGAGCGGGGGATCGGCGGAGGCGGGGGTTGCGAAGGGGATCAGGACCAGCAGCGCCACGCGCCCAAGGCGCACCGCCCTCCCACACCCCTCTGCGGGGGAGGGTTTTCTGCGAAGCGGGCGGGGAGCGCGGCGGCGCGACGGTGCGGGCTTCAGCGCAGGTGGCGATCCCTCCGGAAACGGGGCTCCCCTCGCCCGACCCGGGCTGACGGCCGTGCCGCCCTCCCCCGCAGAGGAGGGAGGGAGACTGCGCGGCGCCGGCTGCTCAAACCCGCGCGATCGCAGCGTGGCACCGCCGCGTCGCATCCCGGACACCCGATCCGCCCAGCCCATGGTCGCCATCCGGCTGCGTCCCGGCCGCGCCTGGACAAACAGGCGGAGATTCGCTTGAGAACCATTACAGAGTGCTTGCCGCCGGCCGTGCGGCCCGACTGAAAGTCTCCTATGGTTCTCCTGATCCTCGGGCTGGTGCTGTTTCTCGGCACGCATGCCTTCTCGATGGCCCGCACCCGGCGCGCCGCGATCGTCGACCGGATCGGCGAGGGCCGCTACAAGCTCGGCTACATCGCCCTGTCGCTGCTCGGGCTGGTGCTGATCGGCATCGGCTTCCACGATTACCGCCTCGCCGGCTACATCCCGGTCTGGGATCCGCCGGTCTGGACGCGCCACCTCGCCCTGACGCTGGTCTGGCTCGCCTTCGTGTGCCTCGCCGCCGCCTACCTGCCGGGCCATATCCGCGCCAAGGCCAAGCACCCGATGCTGCTCGCCGTGAAGATCTGGGCCACCGCGCATCTCCTGGCCAACGGCGATCTCGGCTCGATGCTGCTGTTCGGCGGCTTCCTCGCCTGGGCGGTGGCGGCGCGGATCAGCGCCAAGCGCCGGGCTCTCGCCCCGGGGGCGGTCGCGGCTCAGCATGGCGGGCCGGCGGTGGCCCCGCAGGGCTGGCGCAACGACATCCTGGCTCTGGTGATCGGGACGGCCGCGTGGTTCGTTTTCGCCCGCTATTTGCACTATCCGGTGATCGGCGTGCCGGTCTGGCCGGGCACCGCCTGAGACACTGCCTGTCGCCAACCCCGCGCCCGTGTGTTAGGCGCGGGGCCCGAACGAGACGAGGTGGTCCGCTGAAATCATGCGGGCCGGGATAGAATGGCCGAGAACAACGAGTTCCTTCGCGAGGTCGACGAGGATTACCGCCGCGACCGGATCCTCCAGATCTGGAAGCGCTACAGCGGCGTGATCATCGCGCTCGCCGTGCTCGTGGTGGCGGGCGTCGCGGGCTGGCGCTACTGGCAGGCCCAGCAGCGCGCGGCGGCCGAGGTGGCCTCGGTGCAGTTCGACGACGCCAACCGCCTCGCCAAGGACGGCAAGGTCGCGGAGGCCGACAAGGCCTTCGACGCCCTGGAGGCGCAGGGCCCGGCGGGCTACCGCCTGCTCGCCCGGTTCCGGGCGGCGGCCGAGACCGGCAAGCGCGACGCCGCGGCAGGCGCCGCGGAGTTCGACAAGCTCGCCGACGATACCGGCCTGGGCGACGGCCTGCGCGACCTCGCGCGCCTGCGCGCGGCCCTGCTGCGCCTCGACGGGCCGAACCCGGATCCGGCGCTGGCCAACCTCCAGGGCCTGGCCGCCGGCACCCCGTTCCGCCACACCGCCCGGGAGATGCTGGGCCTCGCCGCCTTGAAGAAGGGCGATTACGAGGAGGCCGGACGCTGGTTCGACCAGATCGTGGCCGATCCTGATACCCCGCGGAACCTGCGGGATCGGATCGAGGTCTACGCGGCGATCGTCGCGGGCGGCCCCGTGACGGTGACCGAGGCCAAGCCCGAGCCCGCTGCCCCGCCCCCGCCGATCACGCGCTGATTTCTGTTCGGACTGTTTCGAGAACCACCATGGATATGCCGACCGTCGCGATCGTCGGGAGGCCGAACGTCGGCAAGTCGACCCTGTTCAACCGCCTCGTGGGCAAGAAGCTCGCGCTGGTCGACGACCGCCCGGGCGTCACCCGCGACCGGCGCGAGGGCGACGTCACCTTCGGCGGCCTCCAGTTCCGGGTGATCGACACCGCCGGCCTGGAGGAGGCCGACGCCGCGACCCTCACGGGCCGGATGCGGATGCAGACCGAGGCGGCGATCCTCGCCGCCGACGTGGTGCTGTTCGTGATCGACGCCCGCGCCGGCGTGCTGCCGGCCGACCAGCCCTTCGCCGAACTGGTGCGCCGGGCCGGCTGCCCGGTGATCCTGATCGCCAACAAGGCCGAGGGCGGGGCCGGCCTCGCCGGGGCCTACGAGGCCTTCACCCTCGGGCTCGGCGACCCGATCCCATTCTCCGCCGAGCATGGCGAGGGCCTGGGCGAGCTGCACGAGGCGCTCAAGGGCGCCCTGCCCCAGCGCGACGAGGACGAGGACGAGGAGGACGACGCGGACGCCCCTGGCGGCCGGTCTCTCAAGGTCGCCATTGTCGGTCGCCCGAATGCCGGCAAGTCGACGCTGATCAACCGCATGCTCGGCGAGGACCGGCTGCTCGTCGGCCCCGAGGCCGGCATCACCCGCGACTCGATCTCCCTCGATTGGGAATGGCGCGGGCGGCGGATCAAGCTGCACGACACCGCCGGAATGCGCCGCCGCGCCCGGATCGACGACAAGCTGGAGAAGCTCGCGGTCTCGGACGGGTTGCGCGCCGTGCGCTTCGCCGAGGTGGTGGTGGTGCTCCTCGATGCCACGATCCCTTTCGAGAAGCAGGATCTCACCATCGTCGACCTCGTCGAGAGCGAGGGCCGCGCCCTGGTAATCGGCCTCAACAAGTGGGACCTCGTGGCCGACCAGCCGGGCCTGCTGAAGCAGCTGCGCGAGGATTGCACCCGGCTGCTGCCGCAGGTGCGCGGCGTCGCGGTCGTGCCGCTCTCGGGGCTGGCCGGCGACGGCGTCGACAAGCTGATGCAGGCGGTGGTGCAGGCCTCCGAGGTCTGGGACCGGCGGATCTCGACCTCGCGCATCAACGACTGGCTGAACGAGGCGACGTCCCGCAACCCGCCGCCGGCGGTGTCGGGCCGGCGGATCAAGATCCGCTACGCCACGCAGGTGAAGAGCCGGCCGCCGCATTTCGCGCTGTTCGGCAACCAGCTCAACGCCCTGCCGAAATCCTACACGCGCTACCTCGTGAACGGCCTGCGCGAGGCCTTCGACCTGCCGGGCACGCCGATCCGCCTGAGCTTGCGGACCTCGCAGAACCCCTTCGACAAGGGCTGATCCAGCCGCGGCCGGGCGGGGGTCCCCGTCGAGGCCTGCGTTGCATTCCCGCACCTCAGGATGCGGCGGGCGGACGGGACCCGCTCTACCGCGCCGCGTCGGCGATCCAGTCCACCGCCGCCGCCAGCGCGGCGCGCTCGTCCTTCCCCTCGGCCAGCGCGGCCTCGAAAGCCGCGATCTGCCCGTCCGCGCTGGTCCCATCGGCCACGATCGACCGGGCCCGGGCCACGTCCGCTGCACAGCCGAGGGCGTCCGCATCCTCGGCCACGAGGGCGAGCACCGCCTCCAGCGCCTCCGGGAACGGGACGGCGTCGCCCCGCGCCTCGTCGATCAGCGCCGCGGCCACGCCGCTGTGCTGGGCGCGCCAGAGGTTCTCGGAGGCCAGCGCCCGCGAGACGCCGTCGAGATCGGCATGGAGGTCGGGCCGGCGCACGCACAGGCGCACGAGGCAGCGGAACAGGGCGGCGACGCAGAGCGAATCGTCGAGCCGCGTGCAGGCATCGGCGATGCGCATTCCAGCGTCGGGAACTTGATCGAGGGGCGCAGCGACCACCACAGGAAGCTCGCATCGGCGATGGCGCCCGCGCGGGTCATGATGGCCGACAACCGCGCATGGGCAGCGGCATCGGAAAAAAACTCCGGGCAGGCGGTGCG
>NZ_BACT01001057.1:0-1385 GCF_000333255.1 Methylobacterium sp. B1
TGCAGGGCTCGGAGCCGGAGGTGATGGCCGCGGTCCGCCAGATCCTGGACGCGTCCCAGCGCAACAACGCGGCCCTCGGGGTAACCGGCGCCCTGATGTTCAACGCGGGCGCCTTCGCGCAGGTGCTCGAAGGTCCGCGTCGGGGGGTCGAGACGACCTTCGAGCGGATCCAGCGCGACCTGCGGCACGACGACGTCACGGTCCTGCAATGCGGCCCGGCGGAGAGCCGCGCCTTCGCCAACTGGTCGATGGCGTTCGTGGGCCAGTCGTCCAGCGGGCAGGCCCGCTTCAGCAGCCTCTCGGCCGAGAGCGGCTTCGACCTCGCGCGCCTCGACGGCGACCGGGTCTTCGCCATGCTGCACGGGCTCGTTCTCGAGGAAGAGGGATTTCCGGTCGTGGGGGCCGATCCCGTGGCGACAGCTATCTCGGAGACCGACCCCGTGGAGGCCGCCCCCTTGGAGAGCGCTCCCGTGGAGCGCGCGCCCTTGGCGGCCGGGCCCGAGCCGCGTGCGGCTGCCGGGCTCGACGTCGCGCAGGTGCGGGCCGAGATCGCGCGGCTGCGTCCGGAGCCCGCATCCCAGGCCCCGGGACCGGCTCCTGCCGGGTCGGATCGGGCGCCGCGGGCCGCACCGGTCCTGCGTCGCCCCGCCGGGACGCGCGGCGCGACCGAAGCCGCCCTCAGCGTGCTCAAGGCGGCCCTGGCGAGCGAGCGGCAGCGTACGACCGACCTGCGGGCGGAGATCGACGGCCTGCGCGTCGCACTGGCCGCCTCCGCGGACCGGCTTGAGGTCCTGCGCGACGAACGGGACCTGTGGGCCGGACGGGCCGGTCTCCTGGCCCGCACCCTGGCGCAGGCGGCCGAGGGCGTGCGGGCCGCCGCACCGGCCGTGGCGGACGAGACGCCACCGGCGGCGGTGCGCGACACCCGCACCGCCTGACTCCGCCGCGGCGGGCGGGCGAAAGGGTGTCATCGTGGCCGATCTCGAAGGACCCGATGACGCGGCCGCACGACCTCCGGAGCCCCCGGGCATGACCGGTGGCGCCCTGGGCCTGCGCCTGTCCGCCATCGACAGGACCACCCTGTTCGACGCGTTCACCCCGCCGCGCGCACAAGGCCTGCGGCACTGGCACGCGGTCGTCATGCCCGGCCAAGGTGGCGACCCGACCGCCGGGGCGACACAGTCCTGCGCTACGGACTGTCCACCGTGATGCTCGGCTATCGGGCGGCGGCCCTGCTCCGCGCGCGGATCCGACGGGACAGGTCTTCGCCGGCTTGCCGCCCTGGCCGTGGCGTCCCCGGGCGCTGACCGTCCCAGCATGAACCCGCGACCGTTCTCTTGAAGTCTGGATACGTTCTGCATAAAGAACCCCCGTTCGCTCCGGGT
>NZ_BACT01001056.1:0-971 GCF_000333255.1 Methylobacterium sp. B1
CTTCCTCAGGGCCTCGACGCCTTCGGGACGCGGATCCAACCGCTGATGCGGTCGCGCCGGCACGTGACGGCGGCGCCGCTGCCCGAGGTGGCCTGATGGACGCCCCCGCCGGATATCGCGACCCGAACGGCCGCCACGGCGGCGTCATCCTGCCGGCCCGCCCGGAGCCGATCGCCTTCGATCCCGCGACCACGGTCCTGATCGTCGTGGACGTCCAGAACGCCTATGCCAGCCCGGGCGGCTATCTCGACCGGGCCGGCTTCGACGTGTCGGGCACGGGCCCGGTGATCGCCCGGATCGCCCGGGCGGTGGCGGCGGCCCGGGCCGCCCGCATCCCGGTCCTGTGGTTCCAGAACGGCTGGGACCCGGCCTATGTCGAGGCCGGAAGCCCGGGCTCGCCGAACTGGCACAAATCCAACGCCCTCAAGACGATGCGCCGGAATCCTGAAGCGAACACGCAGCTTCTCGCCAAGGGATCCTGGGACTACGCGCTGGTGGACGCCCTGAGGCCGGAGCCCGGCGATATCGTGATGGGCAAGCCGCGCTACAGCGGTTTCTACAACACGCCCCTCGACAGCACCCTGCGGGCCCGGGGCGTGACCACGCTGGTCTTCACCGGCATCGCCACCAACGTCTGCGTCGAGTCGACCCTGCGGGACGGGTTCCACCGGGAGTATTTCGGGATCGTGCTGGCCGACGCCACGCACCAGGCCGGGCCGGAGAGCCTGCACCACGCGGCGCTCGCCAATATCGAGACCTTCTTCGGCTGGGTCTCGGACGTCCCCGCCTTCGAGAGGGCCCTTCGGGGGCGCCTTCACCCGCTTGCGGTTGACGCTGCCGGCGTCGACCTGGCCGGATAAGTGCATCGCGCATCCGGGCGGGTGACCGGCAGGGTGCCCGAACGCCGCCGCGCTGCGGCCTCCCGCGCAAGCTGCAAGGGCCGGCCGAAAGGTCGCGTGCGGGAGGCGCAG
>NZ_BACT01001055.1:0-191 GCF_000333255.1 Methylobacterium sp. B1
CGAAGCCGTGCGGCATCTCGCCGGCGGCGAGATCCGGGAAGTCGCCCTCCGGCAGGGCGCCGAGGGCGAAGCGCGAGCGTCCGGACCGGATCGTCATCTGGCCGGACTCGCCGCCGGTCTCCAGGGAGACCTGCGCGCCGTCGGGGAGCTTGCGCACGATGTCGTAGATCACGTGCGCCGGCACCGTGGTG
>NZ_BACT01001054.1:0-5218 GCF_000333255.1 Methylobacterium sp. B1
CCGCGCCGTGGTCAATCCCATTCGCCTCGACGACCTGTCGGGCCTCGGCCATCTCTGTGCCGCCGGGATCGTGTTCCTCACCCTGGTGGCACTGAACCGTGCCCTGCGGCTGGAGGGCTTCTTCGGGCCGGACCGCCCCGAACCGCAGCTCACCGATGCCCTCGACCTCGTAGCGCTGGCGACCGTGGCCGACGTCGTGCCCCTCACCGGCCTCAACCGGGCCTTCGTGACGCAGGGCCTGACGGTGATGCGCCATCGCGGCCGCATCGGCCTGGCGGCCCTGCTGGACGCGGCCTCGCTGAGCGAACCGCCGGAATCGTGGCATCTCGGCTTCGTCCTCGGGCCGCGCATCAATGCCGGTGGCCGCATCGGCGATTCGGCCCTCGGTGCCCGGCTTCTGACGACGGCGGACCCGAACGAAGCGGCCCGGATCGCCGCCGACCTCGATCGCCTCAATCGCGAGCGTCAGGCGATCGAGGCGCAGGCCGTCTCCGAGGCCGAGGCCGAGATGGACCGTGCCCTGACGCTCGACCCGACCCGCACCGTGCTGGTCACGGCCAGTCCTGAGTGGCATCCCGGCATCGTCGGACTCATCGCGTCGCGCCTGAAGGAACGGTTCAACCGCCCGGCCTTCGCCTTCGCGATCCGACCCGACGGCAGCGCCACCGGCTCGGGTCGCTCGATCCCGGGGTCAGATCTCGGGCTTGCGGTGCGCGCCTGCGTCGAGGCCGGGATCGCCCTCAAGGGGGGCGGACACGCCATGGCGGCCGGCGTCACCGTACGGACCGACGACATCCCCCGCTTCGAGGCGCATCTCGTCATGCTGCTGGGGGCGAGCGTGACCGTGGCGCGGGCGGCCGACGCCCTGCTGATCGACGGCGGACTCAGCGCCGGGGGCGCTACCGCGGAAACGGTCCGGCTGCTCCAGCAGGCCGGACCGTTCGGACAGGGCGCGCCGGAGCCGATCTTCGCCCTCGGGCGCCATCGCCTGGTCGATGCCGGCGTGGTCGGGTCGAGCCATGTCAGGGCTCGCCTGCGCAGCCGCGACGGACAGGCGGTGGGCGCCATCTGCTTCCGTGCCGCCGAGCGCCCCCTCGGCCTCGCGCTGCTGAACGGGATCGGTCGGGAACTGCACGTGGCCGGAACGCTGTCCTGCGACCGCTGGCGCGGGGCCGAGCGGGCCCAGCTCCGGATCGTCGATCTGGCGCCGGCGGACCCCTGAGAGCCGCTGCGTCAGGTTCCTGCCATGACAAGGGCCCAGAACCGCTTGTAGCGCGTGGTCGGCGCATCCACGCGGGCGATCCCGATCCTGCGGATCTGCGGCAGCAGCATATTCTTGTTGTGCTCGGGGCTCGCCTTCCAGCGGGCGAGCACCTGCTCGAGGGTCTCGGAGCCGGCACTGAGATTCTCCGCCGCCCAGGCTTTCGCCAGACCGACGGAGGCCATGCGCGACGTGAAGCTGCCGCCGATCTCGTGGCTGAGCTGGCCGTGGCGCGCGTTGTTGCCGGCCTGGAAGGCCGCCGCCTTCACGAGAACCGGATCGACCACGACGGGGCTCAGGCCGTTCTGAACCCGGTAGGCCGAAATCGCGGCCGCGGCCGCGACCTCGTCGAGCACGGCTGTGTGCGTCGCATTCTCAACGGACGCATCCGGCATGACGGAGACGCCGCCGCATGCGGTGAGGCTCATCAGAAGGGCGGCGGCGAGGGCGAACTTGAATTTCGGCACGGTCCGGACGGCGATCGGTGACAGACACCCGCCTCCCTCCAGGGCGGTTGCGGCGAAAGCGCGGCACGCGGCGCGCCCGCACGATGCCGCACTCGCGCGTGGCACGCGCGCCACGCACCCGGCGTGATCACGCCGCCAGGGACATGCCGGCCAGCATCGAGGGTGCGAAGGCGCGGAGGAGATCCAGATCCAGATGACCGGTGCCGCCGACCATCGTGGCCAGGGCGTCGGCGGGGGTCGCCGATTGCCGATACGTGCGCCGCTCGGTCAGGGCCGAGAACACGTCGCAGATCGTCACGATGCGCACGAGGTCCGAGATGGCCGAGCCGGCCAGGCCGTCGGGGTAACCTTTGCCGTCCAGGCGCTCGTGGTGATGCCGGACCACATCGATGATTGCCGCCTCGAACTCACCCTGAGCGACCAGAAGGTCGGCGCCGATATCGGGATGGCGCTGCATGAGCCGCATCTCCTCAGGATTGAGCGGCCCCGGCTTGTTGAGAATCTCGACCGGAATGCGCGACTTGCCGATGTCGTGCAGCAGCGCAGATCGAACCAGTCGCGCGAGGTCGGTCCGATTGAGGCCGATCTGAGCGCCGAAGGTCGCGGCGTGTCCGGCGACGCCGAGCGTGTGCTGATAGACGCCGATCTCGTGGCGCCAGACTTCGGCGAGCCACGCCCCGATGCCGACCTCGGAAACGGCAGCGAGGACCAGCTCGGTTCCCCGCTCCACGTCGGCACGCCGGAGTCGGGCGCCGAGGGCGGCGCTGTCGAACAGGTCCGCGACGATTGCGGTAGCACCCGTGACGCGCTCCGCGAGCTGTCGCCGACGCGCCTCGGCCGACCGCGTCGCCTCCTCGATCATGGCGAAGACATTCGCCAGGACGATCTGGCGCGGTGCCGCGGCGGGGAGCTGGCGGAGGTTGGACGCACCCGCCATGGGCTCGCCGCGTACGAGAACCAGGAGCGGGAGTGACGGCCTGTACCGGTCGAGAGTGGTACGCAACGTTGCGGCTTGGACCGGTGGAAGATCCAGAACCACGAGGTGGGGCCGCTCGGCCGGGATCGGCGCGCCCGGCGAGAGCGCCCGGCAATCCATCACCAGCGCGATCGCGCGCTCAAGGGCTCTCTGCTCGGATGGGCGATCCGAAATCAGAAGGACGTAGGGGCCGTCCGAGAATCGCGATGCGGCGCCGAGGGCCAACGCGGTCGCTCCTCGCCCGCAGGGTCAACGATCCATTTACCCTACGCGCAAGTTTTGAGGAAAGCGTTAACCGTGCTCGGCGCCCTCACCGAAACATCGACGGATCGCGTCAGGCCAGCTTGGCGGAGGCGACGTCGCCGGTCGGTGCGACGGTCGAACGACCGGACGTGCGCTCGGAGCTCAGAAAGTCGGCGAACTTCACGGTCAGCAGCGCCTGGCAAACGGCGAAAGCGACAAAGATAGCGAGGAAGCTGGCGATCATCGGACTCTCCAGGGCGGCCGGGCACCGCGATATGTTGCGGTGCGAGAAATGTCATGCCGCCCTGCAAACTGGTATGCCAGATAACGAATACCGTTCATGCGGCCTATGCATGGAGGACGGAGATGCGACCGCATTCCGCACAGAAGCCGCACATCGCATGCGCCACGCTCGCAGTTGAGAGTGGCGCACAGAGACTTCGCGCCTCTCAAAATTTTTGCAGTGCGGCAACGCTTGTGCGCGATTTAATTTGTAACCAGCACTCGGTCGGGGTTCAGACCACCGGGTCGGTCGGTGCTGTCGCAGCCGAAGCGCACGACCGTGCGGCCCTCGCCGACGATTCCCGATGCGGTCGGCGAGGCTTTGTCGGTCGAAACGGACCCTGTGGGACGGTCTCGACGCCGATCAGTCCAGGTAGTCGCCGTAGGTGTCGACGTGCTGAGCCAGCCCGAGGCCATGCTCGCGCACGAGACGTTCGGCCAGGTCGGCATCTCGCGCTTCCAGAGCCGAGATGATGGCGACGTGCTCCCGGATCGAACGCTCGGCCCGGTCGCCCTGCCGGAGCGCCGTGCTGCGGATGCCCCGCACATGCATCAGAAGATTACTGGTCAGATCGGCAATCGCATCGCAGTGTCCCAGAGCGATGATGCGTTGATGGAAGCGGATGTTCGCGTCCGAGTACTCATCAATGTGCTCTGAGGGCTGTCCCTCGAAGAATTCCGGGAAGGACTCGCGCAGGGCGCGAAGCTGGGCATCGGTGGCGCGGGTGCAGGCGAGGCGAGCCGCCATGCTTTCCAGCGCCGTCCAGGCGTGGATCATGCTGACGATCTCGCGCTTGTTCTTCTTGATCACGAAGACACCGCGCCGGGCCTCGGACCGGACGAAGCCTTCCTGCTCCAGAACCGTCAGGGCCTCGCGCACGGGCGTCCGGCTGACGCCGAGATCCTGCGACAGCTTCCGCTCGTCGAGGCGGACCTCGTCCGGACGTCCGTAGATGTCCATGTTGGTGATGGCTGTCTTGAGCGCCTCGTAGGCCAAGGTCCGGAGACTGGAGCTGGCGACGATGGGCTTCACGCTCAGCGGTTCGGAATTCGACATCCCTCGTCCAGTCAGCTCACACGTATGATGTCTCGCACGCATTCTCTGTCGTGCGCTCCCAAGCGGACTAACCCAAACCTTGGCCAGATCCTAGTCAATTGCGGGGCGGCCCCACAGACCTGTGACCTTTGCCGACTTTTCGCCTCGCGGAAGTTGTGCAGGCGCGGCTTCCCATCCGCCGTTTTCACCCCACGTTCGGCCGATCGGTTTTAATCCCGGCGCCGAAACGTGTATTTTTATGCCGGTTCGATTGACAGCCTGGAGGGATACCAGCACCATCCTGCTGGCATACCGTCGACCATCAGTCCCGCGCTGCTGAGTCCAATGCGGATGCTCGAGTACTTGAGACTTTATTTGCCTGCGGGCCAAGAATTTTTCGAAGAATCCCGGTCATCTTGTTCTGCCAAGCTGGGCCGCGGCAGGGCATACAGCCGGTCTGAGCACAGACCCCAACAATAATACTGCCAAGGAGGGATGGGTATGTCCGAGATCGTCAAACCGGCGGGGCGTGGCCGATGGCTGCAACTCGCCTTCGGCGTGGTCTGCATGTGCATGATCGCCAACATGCAGTACGGTTGGACCTTCTTCGTGAACCCGATGCAGGAGCGGCACGGCTGGGATCGCGCGGCGATCCAGGTGGCGTTCACGCTGTTCGTCGTCACCGAGACGTGGCTGGTCCCGATCGAGGGCTGGTTTGTCGACAAGTATGGCCCGCGGATCGTCACGCTGTTCGGCGGCCTGCTCTGCGGCATCGCCTGGGTGATCAACTCCTACGCCGACTCGCTCACCGTGCTGTACATCGCGGCCGCGATCGGCGGCACCGGCGCCGGTGCGGTCTACGGAACCTGCGTCGGCAATTCGCTGAAGTGGTTTCCCGACCGACGCGGCCTCGCCGCGGGCATCACCGCGATGGGCTTCGGCGCGGGGCTCGG
>NZ_BACT01001053.1:0-5641 GCF_000333255.1 Methylobacterium sp. B1
GTATATCCCCCACTTCATCCATTCGCCGTTCTATGTCTACGCCTACGCGTTCGGCGATTGCCTGGTGAACTCGCTCTACGGCGTCTACGCCCAGGCGGAGGAGGGCTTCGTGGAGCGCTACTTCGCGCTGCTCGCGGCAGGCGGCTCCAAGCCCTACGGCACGTTGCTTGCGCCGTTCGGGCTCGACGCGAAGGATCCGGGCTTCTGGCAGATCGGGCTCGGCATGATCGAAGGGATGATCGCCGAACTGGAAGGCATGGAAGGCCAGCCCTGACAGCGACGCCCCGGGGTGCCCCCCCGCGGCGCAGGGCCCCACGCCCCTGGTTCACGCGGGGGCGCGGCTTATCTCCGGACCATCACACGACAAGCAGATCGAGAGATGGCCGAGACCGACCGCGAAGCCAACCGCTTCTCCGCCCGTGCCGGGCGCTACGCCAGCGTGGGCGCCAATGTCGGCGGCGTGGCCGCTCGCATGGCCATGGCACGGCTGTTCGGGAAGGAGGGCACGACCAACGCGGCCGCGCTCGCGCAGGCGCTGGGCGGCCTGAAAGGTCCGATCATGAAGGTGGCGCAGTTGCTGGCCACCGTCCCCGACCTCCTGCCCCCCGAATACGCCACCGAGTTGCAGAAGCTCCAGGCCGACGCGCCGCCGATGGGCGCGGCCTTCGTCCGGCGCCGGATGCAATCGGAACTCGGAGCCGGGTGGCAGAGCCGCTTCGGGAGCTTCGACCTCAAACCCGCAGCCGCCGCCTCGTTGGGCCAAGTGCACCGCGCAACCGCCCAGGATGGTGAACGGCTCGCCTGCAAGCTTCAGTATCCGGACATGCAATCGGCCGTGGAGGCCGACCTGAAGCAGCTGGAAGTCGCCTTCGCGCTGCATCGCCGGATGAACTCGTGGCTCGACACCCGCGAGATCGCCAAGGAGATCGGCGCCCGGGTCCGCGAGGAACTCGACTACGAACGTGAAGCCAAGCACGCGGCACTCTACGGGGCCGTGCTGAAGGACATCGCGGCGGTGCGCGTGCCCCGGGTCTTTCCGGACCTCTCCACCAAGCGCCTCCTGACGCTCGGCTGGCTCGACGGAGACAAGATCCTGGGCTTCGCCGACGAGCCGGTGGAGGTGCGCAACCGGATCGCCCAGGCGATGTTCAAGGCGTGGTGGCACCCGTTCAGCCGCGCGGCCGTGATCCACGGCGATCCGCATCTCGGCAATTACACCGTCTTTTCAGAAGGCGGCGAGGCCGCGGGCATCAACCTGCTCGATTACGGCTGCGTCCGCATCTTCCATCCGCGATTCGTGGGCGGTGTCGTGGATCTGTATCGCGGCCTCTTGGAGAACGACGAGGCCCGCATCGTCCACGCCTACGAGGTGTGGGGCTTCAAGGACCTCGACAAGGAGAAGATCGAGATCCTGAACATCTGGGCCCGGTTCATCTACGGCCCCCTGCTGGAGGATCGGACCCGCACGGTCGCGGACGGGGTGAAGCCCGGAGAATATGGCCGGCGGCAGGCCTTCCAGGTCCACCAGGCGCTGAAGGAGCGCGGACCCGTGACCGTTCCGCAGGAATTCGTCTTCATGGACCGCGCCGCCGTCGGCCTCGGCGCGGTGTTTCTCCACCTCAGGTCGGAACTCAACTACCACCGGTTGTTCGAGGCCGAGATCGAGCATTTCTCGCTGGACGAATTGTCGGATCGCCAGGGCCGGGCCCTCGCCGAGGCGGGATTGCCGGAACCGGTCTGATCGGGATCGAAGATCCACCGAGAGAGCGATCAACTTGCGTGCGTCCGATTGCGGCAGATAAACGCTTGAGCTACATCCGACCCTGACCGCAAGAAGTCGCGTCTTAGGGAAACGAGCGCACGATGGCCGAGAGTGACACGGTGGCCGGGCACACCTACAGCCCGGCGATGGACGCGAGGACTCACGAACAGACCTATCGCGGGTTCGTCCGGTTCGTTGAAATTGCCACTGGCGTCGTGATTTGCTGGGTCTTGGCCCTTGCGATCGGCGGAATCCGCGAGGCATGGCTGCTGGCCATCGTCGGCGTGATCGTGGCCGGAGCGGCAGGAGCCGTCGGTGCCCTGGCGCCGGCCGTCGGCTGGCGTGCGCCGCTGGTCGTGGGCATCCTCCTCGTCCTCTATCTGTTCTTCGCCTGAAGCGAGGCCCGAGCGGCCGGTTCGCTGGCTGCCTCGGATGAGGAGCTCGCTCGCATTCGCCGAGCGGGCCGCTGACGCATTGTTGGCAATTAAATTGAGCACAAGTTACATTCCGGCCGCTTCCAACGCGGTATCGTAGATCCGCCTCTCGAAAAGCGTCGCCGGTTCGCGCATTCGAAGGCCGAGCTTTTCCAGGGGAACCCTCGCATGCGCATTGCTGTGCTGTCCGAGACGGACTCCGCGGAGCCGCGCGTTGCCGCGGTTCCTGAGACCGTCAAGAAGTTCATTTCGCTCGGTGCCGACGTCGTGGTGCAGTCCGGTGCGGGCAAAAGAGCCGGCATCCTCGACAGCGAGTACGAGGCGGCCGGCGCCAGCATCGCTGGCAGCGCGGCCGACGCCGCCGGTGACGCCGATCTCGTGCTCAAGGTCCGCCGACCGAGCGCCGAAGAGCTGCCGCAGCTGAAGCGCGGCGCCACCGTGATCGCGATCATGGACCCCTACGGAAACGAGGCGGCCCTGAAGGCGATGGCCGAGGCCGGCGTCGACGGTTTCGCCATGGAGCTGATGCCCCGAATCACCCGGGCCCAGGTGATGGACGTGCTGTCCTCGCAGGCGAACCTCGCCGGCTACCGCGCGGTCGTCGACGGTGCCGCCGAGTACGGGCGGGCGATGCCCATGATGATGACCGCCGCCGGCACGGTACCGGCCGCCCGCGTCTTCGTGATGGGCGTCGGCGTGGCCGGTCTCCAGGCCATCGCGACCGCCCGCCGCCTCGGCGCGGTGGTCACGGCCACCGACGTCCGGCCCGCCACCAAGGAACAGGTCGAATCACTCGGCGCCAAGTTCGTGGCCGTCGAGGACGACGAGTTCAAGCAGGCCGAGACCGCGGGCGGCTACGCCAAGGAGATGTCGGCCGAATACCAGAAGAAGCAGGCGGAGCTGGTCAAGGGCCACATCGCCAAGCAGGACATCGTCATCACCACGGCGCTGATCCCCGGACGCCCGGCTCCCAAGCTGGTGTCCGAGGAGATGGTAGCCTCGATGAAGCCGGGTTCGGTCCTGGTGGATCTCGCGGTGGAGCGTGGCGGCAACGTCGCCGGCGCCAAGGCCGGTGAGGTCGTCACCAACGACCGCGGTGTGAAGATCGTCGGCCACGTCAACGTTCCGGGGCGCCTCGCCGCGACAGCCTCGAGCCTCTATGCGCGCAATCTCTACGCCTTCGTCGAGACCCTGATCGACAAGGACTCGAAAGCGCTCGCCATCAACTGGGACGACGAGCTGGTGAAGGCCACGAACCTCACCCGCGGCGGTTCAGTCGTCCACGCATCCTTCCAGCCCAAGACCGAGGGAGCGACCTCGGAAGCCGCGTCCGTGGGGCTCGCCAAGCCGGAGACCGGCACGGCCGCTCCGGCCGGCGCACAGTGAAGCCCGGCCGAGAGGAGTAGCAGAATGGCAACCGTCATCGTCCCTCCCGATCAGGCGGCCGATCAGGCCCGCGTGCTGGCCGACGCCGCGCGCGCGGCGGCCGCGGTGGCCCGCAACGCCGCCGACCAGGCACAGGCCATCGCCGACGGCATGGGCCACGGGCTCAGTGCCGCGACCGCGGGCGCCGTGGATCCCACGGTATTCCGGCTCGCGATCTTCGTGCTGGCGATCTTCGTCGGCTACTACGTGGTCTGTCGGGTGACGCCGGCGCTCCACACGCCGCTCATGTCGGTCACCAACGCGATCTCGTCGGTGATCATCGTCGGCGCGATCCTGGCGGTCGGCGTTCCCCTGATCGAGAAGGGCACCGGACTGGCCCGGTTCTTCGGCTTCATCGGCATCGTGCTCGCCAGCGTGAACATCTTCGGGGGCTTCCTCGTCACGCAGCGCATGCTCGGCATGTACAAGAAGAAGGGCTGAGCCGGTGTCTGAGAACGTCTCCTCCCTTCTCTATATCGTCGCCGGCGTCCTGTTCATCATGGCGCTGCGGGGGCTCTCGCACCCCACCACCTCCCGGCAGGGCAACCTGTACGGCATGGTCGGCATGGGTCTCGCGATCCTCACCACGCTGGTCGGCCACCCGCCGGCCGGGTTCGGCGCCTGGATCCTCGTGCTCCTCGGCCTCGGCATCGGCGGCGGCGCCGGCGCGGTGATCGCCAAGCGCGTGCCGATGACCGCGATGCCGCAGCTTGTGGCCGCCTTCCACTCGCTGGTCGGTCTCGCCGCGGTCTTCGTGGCGGCCGGCGCGCTCTACGCGCCGCAGGCCTTCGGCATCATCGAGAACGGCCACTTCCACAAGCAGTCGCTGTTCGAGATGGGCCTGGGCGTCGCCATCGGTGCCATCACGTTCACCGGCTCGGTGATCGCCTTCGCCAAGCTCGACGGACGCATGTCCGGCAAGCCGATCATGCTGCCCCAGCGTCACCTCATCAACGCGCTGCTGGCCGCCGGCCTCGTCCTGCTCATCGCCCTGTTCATCGGCACCGAGTCCAAGGCGATCTTCTGGCTGATCGTCATCGCCGCGCTGGTCCTCGGCGGCCTGATCATCATCCCGATCGGCGGCGCCGACATGCCGGTGGTCGTGTCGATGCTGAACTCCTACTCGGGCTGGGCGGCAGCCGGCATCGGCTTCACCCTGGGCAACCTCGCGCTGATCATCACCGGCTCGCTGGTGGGCTCCTCGGGTGCGATCCTGTCCTACATCATGTGCCATGCGATGAACCGGTCGTTCATCTCGGTCATCCTGGGCGGCTTCGGCGGCGACACCGCGGCGGCCGGCACGGGCCAGGTCGAGACGCGCCCCGTGAAGCAGGGCTCCGCCGACGACGCCGCCTACATCATGAAGAACGCCGAGCGGGTCATCATCGTCCCGGGTTACGGCATGGCGGTCGCCCAGGCGCAGCACTCGCTCCGCGAGATGGCCGACATGCTCAAGAAGGAGGGCGTCGACGTGAAGTACGCCATCCACCCGGTGGCGGGGCGCATGCCGGGCCACATGAACGTGCTGCTCGCCGAGGCGAACGTGCCCTACGATGAGGTCTTCGAGCTGGAGGACATCAACGGCGAGTTCCCGCAGGCGGACGTCGCCTTCGTGATCGGCGCCAACGACGTCACCAATCCGGCGGCCAAGACCGATAAGGCTTCGCCGATCTACGGAATGCCGATCCTCGATGTGGAGAAGGCCAAGACCGTGCTGTTCATCAAGCGCGGCATGGGCTCCGGCTATGCGGGCGTCGAGAACGAGGTGTTCTTCCGGGACAACACCATGATGCTGTTCGGCGATGCCAAGAAGGTCGTCGACAGCATCCTGAAGTCGCTCTGAGGCCCGGGTCTCGGGCGGATTTCCGGGGCGGGCAGCGATGCCCGCCCTTTTTCGTTGCGGCGGCGCGCGTTCGCCGACGCTGTTGCGGCGGTGCGCAAGATTCCGCGGCCCACCCGGTGTAGGGTGGCATCCGTGTCATCCGCCCCGCTCTCCGTCGATCCGCCGCCCTTCCTGGGG
>NZ_BACT01001052.1:0-3641 GCF_000333255.1 Methylobacterium sp. B1
AGCAGAAGGGGGGCGGGATCCGCGAAGCGGGCGAAGACCGCAGCACCGAGCGGATCCGTCGGGGCGACCGGCGCCGTGGCGGCGGGGGCCGGTGCCGGCTCGGCCGCCGGTGCCTCAGGCTTGTAGTCGGGTAGCGCCGTCGTGGCCGGAGCCGAGGGAGCCGCCTGCCCAGGCGGCGCGGCGGCTGGCGATGCCGGGACATCGGCGGAGGGCTGGTCCAGCGAGACGGTCTCCGCACGAAGCGAGGCGGCCGGGGCCAGCGTACCGCAGAGAAGGGCGGCCAGCGCCATGAGGCTGGAGCGCGGGACGCGCATCGTGATCTCCCGGGGTGCGGCGGCAGGACCGCACGCTCAGAGTGTGATTATCCGCGCAAGCGTGGCTTTCAGCAACCGCAGTCGTCGCGAATAGAACCTCTGTCGCGCAGATGAATGTGTCATTTCTAATGCTGCTCAGCTTATGATCTACCTAATCGTCGGTCGATTGCGTGCAGCATCAGGTGAATTTCCCGCACCAACGCGCCGACCGAATGCGGTCGGTGCGTTAGCGCACGCGGCGCTCGATCAGGCCGCGTCCTCGGTCTTCGCGTCGTCCTCCAAGCCCAGATCCTTGAGCTTGCGGTAGAGGGTGGAGCGACCGATGCCGAGGCGACGCGACACCTCCGACATCCGCTGCCGATAGAACTGGAGCGCGAAGCGGATGATCTCCGCCTCCAGGACGTCCATCGGCTTCATCTCGCCGGTCTCCTCGGTCACGAGGGACATGGCATGAGGGTCGCGCACCTCCACGCGGACGATCTCGCGCACGGGCTCGGGGGCGTAGGCCGGCATCTGCGTCTGAACCGGCAGGGCCGGGATGCGGACGTCGAAGCCTTCTACCTGCGCGGCGATCTGGGGGAATTCGGCCACGGTCAGCTCGTCGCCGTCCGCGAGCACGACAGCGCGGAACAGGGCATTCTCCAGCTGCCGGACATTCCCCGGCCAGGGATAGCGCGTCAGCAGCGCCATCGCCTCCGGCGTGATGGCCCGCACGCGCTTGCCTTCCTCGGCCGAGAACCGCGCGCAGAACGAGCGAACGAGGTCCGGTATATCCTCGCGGCGCGCCCGCAACGGCGGCAGCGTCATCGGGAAGACGTTCAGGCGATAATAGAGATCCTCGCGAAACTTGCCCTGCTTGACGAGGTCGAGCAGCGATCGGTTGGTGGCGGAGACAAGGCGGATGTCCACCCGCACGGAGCGTTTGCCGCCGACGGGATCCACCTCGCCTTCCTGCAGGGCCCGGAGCAGCTTGACCTGCGCGTCGAGGGGAAGCTCGCCGATCTCGTCGAGGAAGAGCGTACCGCCCGAGGCCTCGACGAACTTGCCGGCATGCTTTTCGGTCGCACCGGTGAACGCGCCCTTCTCGTGACCGAACAGCGTGGATTCCACGAGATTCTCGGGGATCGCCCCGCAATTGACCGTCACGAACGGCTTGCCGCGCCTGTCGCCGGATCCCTGGATCGCCCGGGCCAGCACCTCCTTGCCGACGCCGGACTCGCCCTCGATCAGGACCGGGATGTTCGATTTCGCCGCCCGCTCGGCGAGGCGGATCAGCCGCTCCATGTCGGGGCTTTTGGACGTGAGATCCTTGAAGGTCAGCGCCCCGGAGGCCCGGCGGCGCATGCGGCGCACCTCCTCCTCCAGCGTATCGACCCGCAGGGCGTTCTTGATCGAGACCTGCAGCCGCTCGGCGCCCGCCGGCTTGACCACGAAGTCCACGGCGCCGGCCCGCATGGCGCCGACCACCGTGTCGATGGAGCCGTTGGAGGTCTGGACGATCACCGGGGTGGCGAGGCCGCTCTTGCGCATCTCGGCCAGCACGCCAAGCCCATCGAGACCGGGCATGACGAGGTCGAGGAGCACGACGTCCGCGCCTTCGGACCGGAGCAGGGCCAGTGCGTCCGCGCCCGTTTCGGCGACCCGGGGCTCGAAGCCGAAGCGGCGCACCGCCGCCTCGGCGAGACGCCGCTGGACCGGATCGTCGTCCACAATGAGCACGGTGGCGGACATGGCGGCTCCCTGAACGGCGCGCGAAGGCCGGGCTCGCGACATGGGCTCAACCCCGTCACGGGCTCCGATTCGGCGACTGTTTCGTTTCGAGCCGTAGGGTGACCCACAGACGTAAAGTGGCGCTTAACGACGTTTGCATCGTGTCGTCGACGATCGCGCGGGGCTTCGAACCGACACGCCGCGTTGAACGCGTGGCGGCACGCTCGATATCAGGGTACGGGGCCGCTGCCCTTAGAGAGGATTGCACGACATGATGCCGAGCCACGCCGCATCGCCGGTGACTGTCCGCCTGCCGGAGGGCGTGAGCGCCGCGCGCGCCGCCGCGAAGGCTGCCGACCTCGGCCATCTTCCGGAATGGGATTTGTCGGACCTCTATTCCGGCCTCGATGACCCCAAATTCTCCGGCGACATGACCCGGGCCGAGGAGGAGTGCCGCCGGTTCTCCGAACTCTATGCCGGCCGCATAGCCGAGCTCGCCGCGGGACCGGAGGCGTCCGCCCGACTGGCGGAGGCCGTGCGCACCTACGAGGGGATCGAGGACCTGCTGGGCAAGCTGATGTCCTTCGCGGGTCTCGTCTATTCCGGCGATACCACCGACGAGGCACGGGCCAAGTTCTACGGCGACACGCGCGAGCGCCTGACCAGCGCCTCCGCGGATCTCCTGTTCTTCGCCCTGGAGCTGAACCGCGTCGACGACGCGGCGATGAATGCCGCGATGGCGGAGGGGCCGCTCGCCCACTACGCGCCGTGGATCGAGGACCTGCGCAAGGAGAAGCCGCACCAGCTCGACGACCGGACCGAGAAGCTCTTCCTCGAGAAGTCGGTCACGTCGAACGCCGCCTGGGACCGTCTGTTCAACGAGACGATCGCCTCGCTGCGCTTCACCGTGCAGGGCGAGGAGATGCCGCTGGAGCCGACGCTCAACAAGCTCCAGGATCCGGACGGAGCCGTCCGCAAGGAGGCGGCCGGTGCGATCAGTGAGGTTCTGCGCGGGCAGTTGCGCGTCTTCACGCTGATCACCAACACGCTGGCGAAGGACAAGGAGATCTCCGACCGCTGGCGCGGCTTTAAGGACGTGGCGGACGCGCGCCACCTGTCGAACCGGGTCGAGCCCGAGGTGGTGGAAGCCCTCGTCGACGCCGTACGGGCGGCCTATCCGCGGCTCTCCCACCGCTACTACAAGCTGAAGGCGAAGTGGTTCGGGCAGGAGACGCTGCCCTATTGGGACCGGAACGCGCCTCTTCCGCGGGTCGAGCAGCGGACGATCCCCTGGACGGAGGCCCGCGACACGGTTCTCTCCGCCTACGACGCGTTCTCGCCGGAGATGGCGGGGATCGCGAAGCGCTTCTTCGATGAGCGTTGGATCGACGCGCCGACCCGTCCCGGCAAGGCGCCGGGCGCCTTCGCGCATCCGACCGTGCCGTCGGTTCACCCCTATGTCCTGGTGAACTACCAGGGCAAGCCGCGGGACGTGATGACGCTGGCGCACGAACTCGGCCACGGCGTCCACCAGGGTCTCGCCGGGCCGACGGCGGCCTGATGGCGCCGACCCCCTGACGCTCGCGGAGACGCCAGCGTGGTCGGCGAGATGCTGAC
>NZ_BACT01001051.1:0-7430 GCF_000333255.1 Methylobacterium sp. B1
CCGAGCAGTTCAACCGCTTGATGGTGTCGATCACCGAGTGGGTCGCACCCCAGCAGGGCTGCACGTACTGCCACAGCACCGAGAACATGGCTTCGGACGAGCTCTACCAGAAGCGCGTCGCCCGGCGCATGCTGCAGATGACCCAGTACATCAATTCCACTTGGAAGGAGAAGCACGTCCACGAGGCGGGTGTGACCTGCTACACGTGTCACCGCGGCAATCCGGTGCCGGCGAATATCTGGTTCGACCACCCGGTTCAGGGGGCGGGGCGTTTCATCCCGCGCAACAACAGCCAGAATCTCGCGTCCGCGGAGGTCGGCAACACGTCCCTGCCCTACGACGTCTATCAGGCCTTCTACCAGCACAAGGACACGCCCGAGGATGCGGTGCGGGTCAACGCCACCACGGCGCTGCCCGAGACGAAGGGCAAGCCGATCCAGGACGCGGAGAAGACCTTCGCAATCATGATCAGCATGTCGCAGTCACTGGGCGTGAACTGCACCTTCTGCCACAACACCCGCTCGGTGGCGCAGTGGGATACCAGCACGCCGAACCGCGTCCATGCCTGGTACGGCATCCGCATGGTCCGCGATCTGAACCAGGACTACATGACGCCGCTGACCTCGGTCTTCCCGCGGAATCGCCTCGGCGTTCTGGGCGACGTGCCGAAGATCAACTGCGCCACCTGTCACAACGGCGCCAACAAGCCGCTCAACGGCGCCAACGTGATCGAGCCCTATCCGGAACTGTCGCACCCGACGATTTCGGCGAACCTGCCCACGGGCGAGGCGAAGGACCCGATCCCCGGCACCGAGACGCCGAAGCCGTGATCGGACCGGAGCGGCCGGACCGTCCGGCCGCTCCGCTCAAGCTCCGGGGAACCTCTGTTGGGTAAAGGCGTCGATACCGGCGGCCAAGCTCGGCCTCAGGAGGCGCCCGTGACCATCACCATCTCGAACCTCCAACCGCTCATCGCGATCCTTGCCGGGATCCTGATCCTGGTGATGCCGCGGCTGCTCAACTACATCGTCGCGATCTACCTGATCATCGTCGGCGTGATCGGGCTCGGAATCCTCCATTGAGGGGCAGCGCCCGCACCGCGACGCGGGGGGCCTGACAGACCGTCGAACCCGTCATCCACGCACGCACAGGGCCATCGCGCGTTCATCTTGCGTTGCGCTGCGGGATGGTCCAACCCCGCCCATCAGCTCGGCCAGCGCCGGGCACCAGATACGGACGGGATCGACATGGCGACCGGAAGCGCGAAGTGGGTCTACGCCTTCGGCGACGGCAAGGCGGAGGGCAAGTCGCAGATGCGCGACCTGCTCGGTGGCAAGGGCGCCAACCTCGCCGAGATGTGCAATCTCGGCCTGCCGGTTCCGCCCGGCTTCACCATCACCACCGAAGTCTGCACCTACTACTACGATCACGGGAAGTCCTACCCGCCGGAGTTGAAGGATCAGATCGCCGCTGCGCTCGCCCAGATCGGCACGCTCACCGGCCGCAAGTTCGGCGATGCCACGAATCCCCTCCTCGTCTCGGTCCGCTCGGGCGCCCGGGCGTCGATGCCCGGCATGATGGACACGGTCCTCAACCTCGGGCTCAACGATGAGACCGTGCTGGCGCTGGCCAAGGAGGCCGAAGACGAGCGCTTCGCCTTCGATTCCTACCGTCGCTTCATCACCATGTATTCGAACGTGGTGCTGGGCGTTGAGCACCACGCCTTCGAGGAGGCGCTGGAGCAGTACAAGGAAGCCAAGGGCTTCGAGCTGGACACCGAGCTCAGCGCCGCGGACTGGAAGACGCTCATCCAGACCTACAAGAAGATCGTGCGCGACGAGCACGGATCCGACTTCCCGCAGGTCGCGGACGACCAGCTCTGGGGCGCGATCAGCGCCGTATTCAATTCCTGGATGATTCCCCGTGCCAAGAAGTACCGGGAGCTGAACAACATTCCGGAGAGCTGGGGCACGGCCGTCAATGTGCAGGCCATGGTGTTCGGCAACATGGGCGACACGTCGGCCACCGGCGTGGCCTTCACCCGCAATCCGTCCACCGGCGAGAAGGCGCTCTACGGCGAGTTCCTGATCAACGCGCAGGGCGAGGACGTGGTCGCGGGCATCCGCACGCCGCAGAACATCACCGAGAAAGCCCGGATCGAGGCCGAGAGCGACAAGCCTTCCATGGAGAAGGCCATGCCCGAGAGCTTCGCGGAACTGACCCGGATCTACGGGATCCTGGAGTCGCACTACCGCGACATGCAGGACATGGAATTCACCATCGAGAAGGGGAAGCTCTGGATGCTCCAGACCCGCAACGGCAAGCGCACGGCGAAGGCCGCCCTGCGCATTGCCGTGGATCTGGCGGGCGAGGGGCTGATCTCCCGTGAAGAGGCGATCGGCCGGGTCGAGCCCGGGGCGCTCGACCAGCTCCTGCATCCGACCATCGACCCGAAGGCGGACCGCAAGGTCATCGCCTCGGGCCTGCCGGCCTCGCCCGGCGCGGCGACCGGCGAGATCGTGTTCAGCTCCGAGGACGCGGAGGCGCATCGCAAGGCGGAGCGCAAGTGCATCCTGGTGCGGATCGAAACCTCGCCCGAGGACATCCACGGCATGCACGCCGCCGAGGGCATCCTGACCACCCGGGGCGGCATGACCAGCCACGCGGCCGTGGTCGCCCGCGGCATGGGCAAGCCCTGCGTCTCCGGCGTCGGCTCCATCCGGATCGACTACAAGGCGCAGACCCTGACGGTCGGCGGCAACACGCTCAAGGCCGGCGACAAGATCACCATCGACGGGTCCACCGGACAGGTGATCCAGGGCGAGGTGAAGATGCTGGAGCCCGAGCTGTCGGGTGACTTCGCCACCCTGATGGAATGGGCCGACGCCTTCCGCGGCATGAAGGTGCGGGCGAACGCCGATACGCCGACGGATGCCCGCACGGCGCGCAACTTCGGCGCGGAGGGCATCGGCCTCTGCCGTACGGAGCACATGTTCTTCGAGGGCGACCGCATCATCGCGGTGCGCGAAATGATCCTGGCAGACGACGCCGAGGGCCGCCGTGCGGCTCTCGCGAAGATCCTGCCCTATCAGCGCCAGGACTTCCTCGAGCTGTTCACGATCATGTCCGGGCTGCCGGTCACGATCCGTCTGCTCGACCCGCCGCTCCACGAGTTCCTGCCGCATACCGATGCCGAGGTCGCCGAGGTCGTGAAGGCGACCGGGGTCTCCGAGGAGAAGATCCGGCACCGGATGCGGGAGCTGTCCGAGCACAACCCGATGCTCGGCTTCCGCGGCTGCCGGCTCGCTATCGCCTTCCCGGAGATCGCCGAGATGCAGGCCCGGGCGATCTTCGAGGCGGCCGTCCAGGCCGCCGCCGATACCGGTAACCCGGTCACGCCCGAGGTGATGGTGCCGCTGGTGTTCACGCGCGCCGAGTTCGACATCGTGAAGGCGCGCATAGACGCGATGGCGAAGGCTGTCGCCGAGGAGAAGGGCGCGACCCTCGACTATCAGGTCGGCACGATGATCGAGCTGCCGCGCGCAGCGCTCAAGGCCGGCGAGATCGCCGAGACGGCCGAGTTCTTCTCCTTCGGGACGAACGACCTGACGCAGACGGCCTTGGGCATCTCCCGCGACGACGCGGCAACCTTCCTGGGCCCCTACACCCAGAAGGGCATCCTGCCGGCCGATCCGTTCATCACCATCGATCAGGAAGGTGTGGGCGAACTGGTGCGCATCGGCGTCGAGCGCGGCCGCAAGACCCGGCCGAACATCAAGCTCGGCATCTGCGGCGAGCACGGCGGCGATCCGGCCTCGATCGGCTTCTGCCAGGAGGTCGGCCTCGATTACGTGTCCTGCTCGCCCTACCGGGTGCCGATCGCCCGGCTCGCGGCCGCCCAGGCGGCGCTGGGCAAGGTCTCGGGCAAGGAAGGCTGAACGCGCGCCGGAGGCCGCCGCGCGGCGGCCTCCGGACGGCGATCAACCATCCGAATGAAGACCAGTGGAAAAACCTCGCCTTTCGGTTGAACTCGACTCTTTGTGAGGCGTTCTTTCGTTGAACGAGGCGGTCTGGCGTGCGCCTATTCGGCCTGCGTCGGGTCAACGTCGCCCGTCAGAATCGGCCGTCAAGATGTCTCACAGCCCATCGCCGCTGTGCCTCACCGGGACCGATGCGGCCGCGTCAGTGCCGCGCGCGGCCGTCCGTGCGTATTTCGCCCTGGTCGGCGGCCTGGGCGGCTTGGTGACCGCCGTGATGCTGATGATGTCGGTCGCGGCCAACAGCGGTGGCGAAGCCGAACGCATCGCCGGGACGCAGGACGACAGCTACGCGGCAACGCTGGTCGGCGCCTTGGCGGTCAACCTGTCCAAGCCCCTGCGCTGAGTCGAACGGGCGCTCTGGCCATCCCGCACGAGCCGTCCGACGTGGACGTGCAGGCGGAGCGCACCTCCCCGTCAGACCGCCCCCTCGATCAGCGTGCTCCGGGCAAGGCGCGGGCAGCGGAGCCGGTGAATCGGGTTGTCAGGTCATCGCCCGGACTGCGCGTGCTGAACCGCGTCGTGACGCGGTCCGGAACGGCAGCGACGACCGAGTCGGGCGCTGCACCGCGGAGACGCGTAGCAGCCACATGCACGGGGACAGCGCGGCTCGCCGGCGTCGCAACGGGACGGCGGACACGGAATCGAACAGGGCGCGCAGCTGGGCTTTGGCGTCCGCGTCCGGAGCCACGAGCGAACGCGGACGAACCGGGTCCGGCGCCGTGGGCTTGCCGAGCGCGCGAATCTCGCTCGCGGACGGAAGATTGGCCATCCCCCGTTCGAGCGCGGCGAATTGCACCGGGCGCGGTGGCGGAAGCGGCATGTTCAGGCTCGCGACCGCGGCTGCGAGGTCCGAGGGACGCCGCGGCGGCAGCGGCGTCGTGACCGCCGGCATAGCGTCGTCGGCGGGCGCGGTTTGATCGGCCGTCAGAAGCGACTTGGCATCGGACGGCTTGATCTCCGCGCTCTTCGCCTGAGCCCGCGCCGCCAGCGAACCGCGCAGCGCGTCGTCGGTGGCGGGAGCCGCATAGGCGAGGGCCGTCCGTGCGCCCACCGGATCCTGCGGATCGGCGCTCGCCACGGCGACGACGGGGGCGCGCCGTCCCTTCTTCTCGACCGCCACCGGCGGCGGTGCCGGAGCGGGCTCGGGGCTGGATCGACCGCCGCCGAACAGACTCGCCAGGAAGCCGAACAGGCCGGGACCGTCTTCTTCCTCGCCGCCGGCCATCTGGGTCGTGATCCCCGCGACGGTACCGCCGCGGGCCAGGATCTCGGCCTTGGCTTCCTCGTAGCGCGGGAAGGGTCGATTGTCGCTCGGGAGCAGCACGGTCTTGCCGTCGGGGAAGAGCCGGGCGAGCTGATCGTGGGTCATCCGCGGCCACATCCGCACGGAACCGACATCGAGATGCACGAAGGGCGTTCCGGCATGCGGATACCAGCCGACGCCGCCCCGTTGCATCTGGAGCCCGACCTCGCGGATCCGGTCGACCGAGACGTCCGGCACGAAGAAGTCCATCGCCTTGCCGAGCATGTGCTGGCTGTACTCGGCCACCATCTTGGAGCGGCGGCGAAGCATCGCGTTGGTGCCGGGAGACCGATAGGCCGAGACGATGTGGATCGGTTGCGACGAGCCGACCTGGCGATAGGCCTCCCAGACCGTATCGAACAGCCGCGGATCCATCTTGGTGGGCTCGTTGATCCGCCAGTCGCGGAGCAGCCAGTTCAGCTGATCGAGGGCCGCGCGGTCGTAGCGGCCATCGCGCTTGAACGTGATGGTCGCGCTTTCCTGCGTGTGCGTGTGGTAGATGGTCAGCGAGCGGGTGTCGCCGTTGGCCACCGCGTCCTCGGTTTCGGCCGTCCCGACCAGCACTCCGAGCACGAGGCCGGACAAGCCGAGGGCGAGATGACGGAGGGGACGCGGGAGACTGGGCACGATGGTCCTGATCCTCTCCCGAAACCCTCGCCCGAACGCATCTCAGCCCGGGCTGTCGGTCGAAACGGCTAAGGCTCGACCGTGGCGAAATCGTGCCCGGCTGTGCGTCTGCGCACGCGAAAGTTGCGGGTTCCGCGGGTGGCCTACCACCACCCGCGCGGCGCCGATTGCTGCGGCGCAGGCGTCCAGAGCCCGGGCTCGCCGTATTCCGGCGCGCTGTCGGCCCGGGCGGCGCGGCGCAGGGACCGGCGCCGCGTGTCCGCTTCCTCGTAGCGCCCTTCGGGCCACGCCTCGGCATTGGCCACCGGGCGCTCGGGCGCGCGGCGATGGACCGTCCGCGCCACGGGCGGCTTCGGCGCAGACTCGGCCTTGCGCCGCGGCGGCTCGTCCGGCAGCCGGGCAATCGCCGGTCCGCCGCCGCCGGGCAGCCCGAGGGCCGCGCGCATCGGCGCGTCGTAGCCGTAAAGGTCCGGCAAGGTGCGGTAGGTGCCGCCATCGTCCACGAAGGCGGTGAAGTAGGCGAGATGGACCGGCAGCTTCTCCGGCAGCCGGATCGTCCGCTCGCCCTTGCCGATCAGCTTCTTCAACCTGTCCTGAGACCAGTCCGGCAGCACCGCGTCGGCAAGGCGGAACGGGTCGTCGACGCGCACGCAGCCGTGGCTGAAATCCCGCTTCGAGGCTGAGAACAGCGAGCGGTTGGGCGTATCGTGCAGGTAGACCGCGTGCTGGTTCGGGAACATGAACTTGATGAAGCCGAGCGCATTGCGCTCGCCGGGGGGCTGGCGGAGCGAGATGTGCCCCCCGCGGCGGACGACCTCGTAGCCCCCCCAGGTCTTGCCACCGTAGCCGGCGAGCTTCGGCGCCATCGTCTTCAGGATCGAGGGCGGCACGTACCAGGACGGGTTGACGACCGCGTATTCCATCAGCCCCGAGAACAGGGGCGTCCGCGATTCCGGCTTGCCGACGATGACCCGCGCCTCATCGCGCAGGACGCCGCCCCGGTAGGCGCGCAGGCGGTATTCCGGGACGTTGACCAGGATGTAGTCGGATCCCAGATCGCCGGGAAGCCACCGCCACCGCTCCATGTTGACGATGAGTTCGGCCTCGCCCCCCGTCGGGCGTGCGGCGCGACCGGCATCGGCAAGGGCCAGGACCGTCTGGACGTTCAGGACCCCGTTGCCCGGCAGCCCGCGGCCGCGCTGGAACTTCGCGACCGCGTCGGCGACGACGGAATCGTACTCGTCCGGCTCGCCGGGGGGCTTGTCGAACGTTCCGGCCGGGCGGCTCTCGAGATTGAAATGCGCCCGGAGCAGCGGCACGCGGGCATCGCGCATGCCGACGCGCAGGGCCGGTCCGGCCGGAAGGCGCAGCGGCTTCACGGCGGTCGGCACGGGACCGCGCAGGGCGGCGAGACGCGCCTTGAGGGCGAGATAGCCGGGCGTCGCCGGATTGACTCTAGA
>NZ_BACT01001050.1:0-7768 GCF_000333255.1 Methylobacterium sp. B1
CGGCATCTACCTGCACACGCTGGAGACCGAGGCGGACCCGTGATGCGGGCCGTGGCCACCGACGGCCACCGGCTCGCCCGCGTCGAGATCCCGGCCCCGCAGGGCAGTGTCGGCATGCCTGGCGTGATCGTGCCCCGCAAGGCGGTCGCCGAGATCCAGAAGCTCCTCGACGACGGCGGCGAGACCGTCGCGGTCGACCTGTCGCCCGCCAAGATCCGCCTGCGCTTCGCGGGTGGCCTGACCCTCATCTCCAAGCTGATCGACGGCACCTTCCCGGATTACCAGCGGGTGATCCCGGCCAACAACGACAAGCGGCTGACCGTGGAGCGCGACGCCTTCGCCAAGGCGGTGGACCGGGTCTCGACGATCTCGTCGGAGCGCGGGCGCGCGGTGAAGCTCGGGCTCGCCGAGGGGCGCCTCGCGCTCTCGGTGAACAACCCGGATTCGGGCAGCGCCACCGAGGAGCTCGATGTCGACTACGAGGCCGCCAACCTCGATATCGGCTTCAACGCCCGCTACCTGCTCGACATCACCGCACAGCTCGAGGGCGACACCGCCCTGTTCAAGCTCGCCGACCCGGGCTCCCCGACCCTGATCCAGGATCGCGAGGGCGCGCCGGCGCTGTACGTGCTGATGCCGATGCGGGTGTGAGTCTGCCGCGGCACGTCCTGGTCCTGCCCTCGTCCTGAGGTGCCGGAGCGTAGCGGAGGCCTCGCAGGAGGTCTCCAGATGGCGACACGGGTTCTGGAGCACTCCTTCGAGGGCCGCCGACGCGGGCACCTCGGGATGCGGTAGTTGGATGGGATGTCAGACAAGAAGGGACGGTTGAGCGCGGTGCGGCTCGACCTCCGGGTTCCCCGATGAGCGATGTCCTCGATCCGCGGGTCGAGCCCAACGGGTCGGATCTGCGCGTCACACGCCTGATCGCCCGTGATTTCCGCAACCACGCCGATCTCGAGCTCACCCCCGGGGCGCGGTTCGTGGCGCTGGTCGGGGAGAACGGCGCGGGCAAGACCAACCTGCTCGAGGCGATCTCGCTGTTCGTGCCGGGAAGGGGCCTGCGCCGGGCGGAATTCGCCGCGATGGCGCGCAACGGCGGTCCGGGGGGCTTCGCCGTGTCCCTCACCCTCGATCGAGAGGGCTCCGAGCACCGGCTTGGCACGGGGCTGGAGCCGCCGGGCCCCGACGGGCGGACGAGCCGGCTCTGCCGGATCGACGGCGCCACCGCCGCCTCGCCGGTGGCGTTCAGCGAGTTCCTGCGGGTGGTCTGGCTGACCCCCGACCTCGACGGGCTGTTCCGCGGCGCGGCCGGGGACCGGCGGCGGTTCCTCGACCGTCTCGTGCTGGCCGTCGATGCCGCGCACGGCGCCCGGGTCTCCGCGATGGAGCGGGCCCTGCGCTCGCGCAACCGCCTGCTGGATGAGCGCCCCGACGACGACCGCTGGCTCGACGCGGTGGAGCGGGAGGTCGCCGAGCTGGGCGTCGCCGTGGCCCTCGCCCGGCGCGAGACCGCCGAGCGCCTCGACCGGCTGATCGCCGAGACCCGGGACGACGCGCAGCCCTTCCCCTGGGCCTCCATCCGGCTCGAAGGCGATCTGGACGATCTCGTCGCGGTCTGGCCGGCCATCGAGGCGGAGGACCGCTACCGCCTCGCCCTGCGCAACGGTCGCCACCGGGACCGGGCCGCCGGGCGCACCCTGATCGGGCCGCAGAGCAGCGACCTCGTGGTCCGCCACGGTCCCAAGGACGTGCCCGCGGGCACGGCGTCCACGGGGGAGCAGAAGGCGCTCCTGATCGGTCTCGTCCTCGCCCATGCGCGGCTCGTGCGCGCCATGAGCGGCATCGCCCCGCTGATCCTGCTCGACGAGGTGGCGGCCCATCTCGATCCCCGCCGCCGGGCCGGCCTGTTCGAGGCCCTGGAGGCACTCCCGGGGCAGGTCTGGATGACCGGTGCCGACCCGGACGCCTTCGCCCAGGCCGGCGCACGGACCGAGGTGTTGCGGATCGGGGCCTGAGCCGGCCTCAGGCCGCCCGCACCGTGCTCAGGAAGCGGGCGACCTCCGCCCCGAGATGCTCGGACTGGCGCGACAGCTCGCCCGCCGCGCCCAGCACCTGGGCGGCGGCCGCGCCGGTTTCCTCGGAGGCTCTGGCGACGCCGGTGATGTTGCTGGTCACCTCGTCGGTTCCGGCCGCGGCCTGGGAGACGTTGCGGACGATCTCCTGCGTCGCCGCACCCTGCTCCTCGACGGCCGCCGCGATGGTGGTGGCCACCCCGTCGATCTCGCGGATGCGGCTGGCGATCGTCTCGATGGCCGTGACCGCCTGGCCGGTGACGCCCTGGATCTGTCCGATCTGCTGGCTGATCTCCTCGGTGGCCCGTGCGGTCTGGGCGGCGAGTTCCTTGACCTCGGCGGCGACCACCGCAAAGCCGCGGCCGGCATCCCCCGCGCGGGCCGCCTCGATCGTCGCGTTGAGCGCGAGCAGGTTGGTCTGCCCGGCGATGGTCGAGATCAGCCCGACCATGTCGCCGATGCGGGCCGAGGCTTGGCTCAGCGCCTGGACGAGATGCTGCGTCTGATCGGCCTCGCCCACCGCCGACTGGGCGAGCTGGGCCGAGCCGGAAACCTGCCGGCCGATCTCCTGCACCGACGAGCCCAGTTCCTCCGCGGCGGCCGCCACGGTCTGGACATTGGCGGAAGCTTCCTCGGCGGCGGCGGCCACGGTGGTGGACTGGCTGGCCGTCTCGGTGGCGCTGGCCGTCATGGTCTGGGCGGTGGCCTGGAGTTCGGTGGCCGAGGACGAGACCATCCCGACGATGCTGCCGATCGCCCGCTCGAACCCGTCCGCCAGCTCCAGCATGGTGCGCCTGCGCTCGGCGGCCGCGGCCTCGTCGGCAAGCCGCTTGACCTCGGCCTCCTCGGCGGCCTTGCGGGCGACCATGGCCTTGATGCCCTCCACCGCCTTGCCGACGGCGCCGACCTCGTCCTTGCGCGCCGCCTCCTTGATCTCGGCATCGATCTCGCCCTGCGCCATGCGCTGCAGGACCATGACCAAACGATCGAGCGGGCGAGTGATGCCGACCGTCGCGACGAACACGGCCGCGATCAGTCCGGCGAGCAACCCGAGGGCGCTGACGGTCATCAGGGCGCGGCGGGTGTCGTTGGTCTGATCGGTCAGGTCGTCCGAGCCCTTCGCCATGTAAGCGCTGATGTCTTCGGCGAGCCTGTTGCCGTCCGCGAGCATGCCGGAAAAGACCGGGTCGATCGCCGAGTGGACCAGCGCGATGGCTTGGTCGTTCTGGTTGGAAGTGCCGAGCCGGCGAACCTCGCTGACGTCCCGGATGTAGCGCTCCATGCGTGCCGCCTGCTCGTCGATGCGCGCCGCGAAGCTCGGTGCGTGCGACCGGAAGACCGGCAGCAGTGCCTTCACCTCAGGCAGGACGGCTTCGAAGCCCTTGTTGGCATTCTCCATCTGGGACGGCTCGGTCTCCGCTATGACCCGGTACACGTAGTAATTGAGCTCAATCATCAGGCGGTTGAGCCGGCGCGCCTCGGCGACGGCGGCCGCCTCGTTGACGATGAAGTGGCTGTACCCGTCGTCGATCTTGGTCATCTGTGACTGTGCATACCAGATGCATCCGCCGACGATCGTAACGATCAGGGTAATCACGGCCACCAGTTTCGGCAGAACCTTGATGTTGGACAAGCGTAACATGGCGGTCGTGCACCCGATCGGACTGGTTGGTCTGTGAAATAATCGATCCCGGAGCATTTGTAAGCATCATACGTAAAAAATCTATTAATACGGTGGTGTTATCAAGATACAAACATCGGCAGATTTGAGATTGAAACTTTACAGGTGGTGATGTTGTCGAATATCACTAATCTTTTCTCGAATAGGACATCGAGAAAGACAAATCCAAAGCGAATTGGATGGTCGATCATGAGAACCTGCGGTCGAAAAGCCCGGACGATGTCCTGCCGGTCTCCCCGCGTCCGGTGACGCCGACCCTCCGAGGGTGCGGCGCCGGACACCATCGGGGCCGCGGATCTGCAGTCGGGGCCGGCCCTTTTCGGCACGTGGGTCGGGCGCCACATAGGAGGCCCGGCGCGCCGCCCGCCCGCTCACGGAACCCACAGCATATGTCCAAGCCCGTCCACGCCATGATCCGCGTCCTCGAGGAGGAGCGCGCGCGCGACTACTATGCCCGCGCCTTCGGCCTGGAGGTCTCCGACCGGTTCGACTTCCCGGACTTCACCCTCGTCTACATGCGGGATCCGGCCTCGCCGTTCGAACTGGAGCTCACGGTGAACAAGGGCCGCGACAAGCCCTACGATCTCGGCGACGGCTACGGGCACATCGCCTTCGTGGTCGACGACGTGGAGGCCGAGCACGCCCGGCACCGGCGCGAAGGCTTCACGGCCACCGACGTCAAGACGCTCAAACACGGGGATGACGTGCTGGCGCGGTTCTTCTTCGCCACCGATCCGGACGGCTACAAGATCGAGGTCATCCAGCGCGGCGGCCGCTTCGTCTGACCGGTCCCGTGCACCCCGCCCTCCCCGACACGCATCCGAGATCCATGCAGGACAAGACCCGCATCGTCTGCATCCGCCACGGGCAATCCACGTTCAACGCCGCGCACAGGCATGGGGGCGGCGATCCCGGCCTCCTCGACGCGCGCCTGACCGAGCTGGGCCACGCCCAGGCCCGGGCCGCGCGGGACCGGCTCCGGTCGGTCCCCTTCGATCTGGTGGTGGTCTCGCCCCTGACCCGGGCGATCGAGACCGCCGCGATCCTGTTCGGCGACCATCCGCGCCGGCCGCGCGTCCTCGTCGAGGTGCTGCACCGGGAATGCCAGGAGAGCAGCTGCGACGTCGGCCGGGCGGCCTCGGAGATCGCCGCGGAGTTTCCGCACCTCGATGTCGGGCACCTGCCCGAGGTCTGGTGGCATGCGGAGCCGGGCTGCGAGGTCGGCGGCTACCCGGTGGAGCCGCGCCCCCTGTTCGACGCCCGGGTCGCGGCGTTCCGCGACTGGCTGCGGGCCCGGCCGGAAGCCACCATCGCGGTGGTCGGGCACGGCACGTTCTTCTACCACCTCACCGGCACGTTCCTGGAGAATTGCGGCTCCATCGAGCTGGATCTCGATGCGGCGCCCGCGGCGGCCTGATCAGGCCAGCGCCCCGGTCCGCGCGGCGTCCATGCGCTGACGGGCGCCGACGAGCGCGATCTCCGGAGCCTGTCGGCCGATGGCGAGCGCCTCGTCGAGGATCGCGCAGGCCTGGCTCCAGGTCCCGGCCACGAAGGGCGCGGCGCCTTCGGCCACCTCCGCGGCGCAGCGTGCATCCGTGCCCGCGCGTTGTGCCGCCGTCGCGGTGCGGGACACCGCCGCGGTGAGCGCGCCCTCGCGCCAGCGCCGCGCCTCGGCCGCCGCCTGCGAACGCGCCCCGCCCCGCCACGCGGCCGCGTTCGCCGCCGCCAGGGCCGCGGGCCAGTCCGGCGCGCCGACGCAGGCCTTCGCGTCCTCGACCATGCCGGCGACGGCGCAGAGCGGCGCCAGGATGCGGCGGACACTCTCCAGCGCCAGCGTCCGGGTGCGGGCGGCCTCGATCTCCGGAGCGTCGGCGCTGCCCGACAGCCGCAGCACGAAGGCCATCAGCTGGGGGCGCGCCTCGTCCGGCATGGTGTCGTTGAGCCCGAGGGCGTAGGCGGCGACCGGCCTGGAGAAGCAGGGCGGGCAATCGGCGCTGGAGCGGATCGCCCGGTAGGGCAGGCCCGCGGCCACGATCGCGGCCTCGTTGATGCAGGTCCCGCCGTCCGGGCCGGGGAAGGGATGCGATCCGGCGAGCAGACGCCAGTTCAGGATCGTCTCGAAATCGGGATGCATCAGCGCGCGCTCCGTCTCGGGTGCGCAGCGTGGCACGCCGCGCCCCGGATGGCGAGGCCCTTCAGCCGCCGAGCCCAGGCGCGAGGCCGGAGAGCATGGCGGCTCCCAGAACCAGCACGAAGGCGGCGGCGACGAGTTCGAGGCCGCCGAGCGCCAGGAGGCCCGCCTGTCCCCGGCCGCCGGCGAGGCGCAGGGCCGCGCGCTTGGCGAAGACCGCGAGGCAGGCCAGCGCCGTCGTGGTCAGGGCGGTGCCGAGGGCCATCGCCAGAACCGCCAGCACGCCCGCCCCGGGCACGCCCTGCGACACCGCGAAGACCAGGACCAGAACCGCGCCGGCGCAGGGGCGCGTGCCCGCCGCCAGCACCACCCCGGCCCGCTCGCGCCACGTGTCGAGGGTGTCGAGGGCCTGCGGCCCGGGCAGGTGGTTGCAGCCCGGGCCGCAGCCCGCACCGAGGGTCGCGAGGCGTCCGGCCTTGCGCCACGTCAGCACCAGCCCGATCAGGGCGACGAGGGCGAAGCTCACGGTCTCGATCAGGGTGCCGGCCCGGGTGATGCTCGCCGCCGTGGCGTTGAGGACCAGGGTGCCGAGGCCGACGATCGCCCCGGCCATGCAGGCCTGGAGCAGCGCGGCGCAGAGGCTCAGCGCGGCGCCGCGCCGGAGCGCCCGCTCCCCCGCCAGGATGTAGCCGGCGATCACCGCCTTGCCGTGGCCGGGACCGGCGGCATGGAACACCCCGTACGCGAAGGCGAGGCCGACCAGCGGGTCCCAGCTGCCGCCGCCCCGCAGCGCGCTGACCGCCGCGTTCAGGCTGCGGGAAAAGCTCGCCTGCAGTGCCAGGATCACCCCGCCGATCCCCGTGGCGGACGGGGCAGCCTCCCGGAAGCCGATCCCGAAGGGCGAGCGCGGCGGCGGCGCGGAGAGGCCGGGCGCGACGAGCCACGCGATCCCGGCCGCCAGGAGCGCGGCCAGCCCGATGGCCAGCGCCATGAGGCCGAGCCTCAGCCCCAGCCGTCCCGCCCCGGCGGGGGCGACGATCCCGATCCCTACGGACATGCCACGAGAACCCGGCTGGCGAACTGCACCCCGTAGGTCGAGGCGGCGGTGAGCGCCTCGAAGAAGGCCTCGGTCATCCCCGGGGATCCGGCATCGGCCGTCTTCGGCTGCTCGGTCTTCGGGCGGGTCACCGTGGCGGCGCAGCCCTGCGGCGCTCCCGCGAGGGTCGCGGCGTCGGTCCCCTCGGCGAACGAGAAGGCGACGAAATAGGTCGGGTCGTAGACCTCCAGCGCAGCCACGCCCCGCCCCTGCTGGACCGGCGTCTTCAGGGGCAGCAGGAAGGTCATGACCAGCGCCTTGTCCTCCATATGGGCTGCCGGCTCCTTCGGATCGCTGAAGGCCTGCTCCTTGCCGCCGACCTTCAGCTTCGTGAAGTAGCCGAACTCGGCGAGGTTGGCGGTGTTCTCGGCCGCGAGCCCGGCAAGCTCCTCCGGGCTGAGCTTGCCGTCCTTGTTGGTGTCGAGGCCCTGGGTCACGAAGGCCGTGTATTCGGGGTCGAAGCTCCACGTGTCGCGGACGCCCACGAGCTTTCCGCCCTCGTAGACGAGCTGCGCCTTGGCGGTGACCCAGACGTGGGGGTGGGCGCAGGCCGCCGAGGCGGCGCAGGCGAGGGCGGCGGCCAGCACCAGGGCGAGCGGTTTCGGGCAGTGCGCGGCGATCAGCATGGAAGGAGGCACGCTCGCGGCGGGAGGAACACGGTCAGGCCGGATCTTCCTCGCGTGCCGGTTGGGCGAAAGCGAGGCGCCGCCCCGTCGCGTGCGCCGCTCACTCGCCCCCGTCGAGCCCCATCAATTGGAAGCTCACCCGCAGGTCGTTCGACATCGGGA
>NZ_BACT01001049.1:0-157 GCF_000333255.1 Methylobacterium sp. B1
CACGCCGCCGATCGGCGAGTTGATGTGCATGTAGGCGCGGCTGATCGCGGCGCGGCGGACCGCGGCGATGGCCGACGCGACCGCCGGATTGTCGTAGACGTCGGTGCCCTGCACCACGCTCGCCGCCTGGGCGCGCTTGGCCTGAGCGACGTTGAGC
>NZ_BACT01001048.1:0-1596 GCF_000333255.1 Methylobacterium sp. B1
GCAGCGCGGAGTTTTTCCCAGTGCGTCGCCACTTCAAGTTCCCCATTGCGTCAAAGATCGCCTTCGCGTTCGCCTTCATCGCGGTGAATGCGTTCGGCTTTCTATGGTACATCTCCAAACGGATGACCGCGGCCGATGCGGCCTACAGCGCCTATCTCGGCAACGACGCCACGGCGGCCACGATGGCGGCACGCCTCGGACGCGTGGTCTATCAGATGAGCTACGTGGCCTTCCGCACCCTCGGCGAGGCCGATCCGGACGCGTCGGACCGCATCGGCGCCGCGTTCGAGCCCCTTCCGGCCGAAGCCGCACGCCTCCTCGACGGCGTGCGCCGGAACGCCCCGACATTCGACGATCGGACCGACCGGATCGCGACGCTCCTGGGCACCTACATCGCACTCACCGGCGAGATGTGCGCCATGGCCAAGAAGGGCATGAGCGCCCAGGCCCTGACGCTGGCGCACACGCAGGTGGATCCGCTCCAGAAGACGCTGTTTGCCGCCCTCGACGCCTTCGTGGACGATCTGAGCACGTCGATCCGCACGGGTTCCGCGGCCCTCAGCGCGGACACCCGCACGACCTTGTCCTGGGCGATCAGCCTGTCGGCGGGCGGCATCGCCGCCAGCATCCTGATCGGTGTTCTGGTGGTGCATGTCGGCGTCGCCCGCCCCCTCGGCCGGTTGACGGCCGCTCTGAAAGCCATGGCGGCCGGGCGGCTCGACGCGGAGGTCCCGGAAGCGCGGCGCAGCGACGAGATCGGTGCCATCGGCAGCGCCGTCGCGGGCATCAAGGCCCTCGTCGCGCGGAAGGCCGTCGAGCAGGCAGAGGCCGCGCGGCGGCAGGCCGAGGACGCCGCCGCCGACCGCAGCCGGACCCTCCTGCGGCTCGCCGAGGGCTTCGAGCTGACGGTGGGACGCATCATCGGCTTGGTGTCGGAGTCGATCGCCGCCCTCCAGACCACCGCCCGGACCATGACCGTCACGGCGACGCGGACCGTCGGCGAATCCACGGCGGTCGCGGGTGCCGCCGAGACGGCCGCGCGCGACGTCGGCACGGTGGCGGCCGCCGCCGAGGAACTCGAAACCACCGTGGCGGAGATCGGCCGGCAGATCGGCGGCTCGGCCATCCTCGCTCGGAGCGCCGTCGTCGAAGCGGATCGGACCGCGACCCTCGTGCAGGATCTCAGCGCCGCCGCCGCCAAGGTCGGCGCGGTGGTGGAGCTGATCGGGGCCATCGCGCGTCAGACCAACCTGCTGGCGCTCAACGCCACCATCGAGGCGGCCCGCGCCGGAGCGGCGGGGCGGGGCTTCGCGATCGTGGCGAGCGAGGTGAAGGACCTCGCCGCGCAGGCGGCCCAGGCGACGGGCGACGTCTCGGGACAGATCAGCCGCATCCAGGGCGTGACCGATCAGGCGGTCGCGGTGATCGCCGCGATCACCGCACGGATCCGCGAGATCGACGGGGTCGCCGCCAGCGTCGCGGCCTCGGTGGCGCAGCAGGAGACGGCCACCCGGGCGATCGCCCGCAACGTCGTGCAGGCTTCCCACGGGGCCCGCCGCGTGACCACCACATGGCGGCCGTTGCCGCGGCTGCCGG
>NZ_BACT01001047.1:0-4148 GCF_000333255.1 Methylobacterium sp. B1
CCCCCGGCCGCCTCAGGTGATCGGCGCCGGGTGAACAGGGTCAGATCGTTGAACAGCCCCCACCGGTCGGACCAGGGGCGCTTGCGCCCGCTCGCCACGTCGAGGATCAGGTGGAACAGCTCCCAGCCGACCTCCTCGATCGTGGCCGCGCCGGTGGCGATGCGGCCGGCATCCAGGTCGATCAGATCGGACCAGCGCTCGGCGAGTTCCGTCCGGGTCGCGACCTTGATCACCGGGGCCTGGCTGAGCCCGTAGGGCGTGCCGCGCCCGGTGGAGAAGACCTGGACGGTCATCCCCGAGGCGAGCTGCAGCGTGCCGCAGACGAAGTCGCTCGCCGGGGTCGCGGCGAAGATCAGGCCCTTCTCGCGGACGCGCTCCCCCGGCGCCAGGACCCCGGAGATCGCGCTCGTGCCCGATTTGGCGACCGAGCCCAAAGCCTTCTCGACGATGTTGTTGAGGCCGCCCTTCTTGTTGCCCGGCGACGGGTTGGCCCGCCGGTCGGCCTCGCCCTTGGCGAGATAGGCGTCGTACCACGCCATCTCGCGGATCAGCGCCTCGGCGACCTCCGGCGTCTTGGCGCGCGGGGTCAGGAGGTGGATCGCGTCGCGCACCTCGGTCACCTCCGAGAACATCACGGTGGCGCCGCAGCGCACCAGCAAGTCGGCGGCGAAGCCGAGCGCCGGGTTGGCGGTCACCCCCGAGAAGGCGTCGCTGCCGCCGCATTGCAGGCCGACCACGAGGTCCGAGGCCGGGCAGGTCTCGCGGGTCCGGCGGTTCAGCTCCGCGAGGCGCGCCTCGGCCATCGCCAGGATGCTGTCGATCATGGCCGAGAAGCCGTGATGGCGCTCGTCCTGCAGCCGCACCACCCCGTCGCCGGCGGCGCCGTTGTCGGGCAGGAGGCGCTCCGAGACGAGCTTCTCGCAGCCGAGGCCGACGACCATGACCGCGCCGCCGAAATTCGGGTTCTGCGCGAGGCTCTGGAGCGTCCGGATCGGCACCACCGCCTCGGGGGCGTTGATGGCGACGCCGCAGCCATAGGCGTGGGTCAGGCCGACCACGTCGTCGACGTTGGGGTAGCGCGGCAGCAGCTCCTGCTTGATCCGCCGGATCGCCACGTCGAGGGTGCCGGCGACGCATTGCACGCTGATCGAGATCGCCAGGATGTTCTTGGTGCCCACCGACCCGTCCGGGTTGCGGTAGCCCTCGAAGGTGTAGCCCTCGAGCGGGGGCAGGGGGGCCGGCACGCGGGTGGCCATCTCCAGGGCGTCGAGGGCGGGGGCGACCGGCGTCGCGACGCGGGATTCCTCGACCCAGGCGCCCCGCGGGATCGCCTGCGTGGCGAGACCCACCACCTCGCCGTAGCGGCGGACCGCCCCGCCCTCCGGGATGTCGGTGAGGGCGACCTTGTGGCCCTGCGGCACGAACTCGACGAGCTCCAGCCCGTCCGGGAAGACCGTGCCGGCCGGCAGCCCGAAGGCGTTGACCACGATGGCGACGTTGTCGTCGGGGCTCAGGCGGATCGTGCGCGGCACGTCGCCGGCGGCGGGCGGGCGGGTCGGGGCTTCGATCTCGGCCTGCATCGGAGACTCCTTCCGTGACGCGCCCGTCCGGGCTTCTGGCGTGATCAGGCGGCGTCGCCGACGGCGTGGTTCGCGAGGGCCTCGAGCGCCTTCACCATCGCCGAATGGTCCCAGGCCGCGCCGCCCTGCGCCACGCAGGCCGAGAACAGCTGCTGGGCCAAAGCCGTGGCGGGCAGGCTGAGGCCCAGCGTCCGAGCCCCTTCAAGGGCGAGGTTGAGGTCCTTCTGGTGCAGGCCGATGCGGAAGCCGGGATCGAAGGTCCGCTCGATCATCCGCGCGCCGTGCAGCTCCAAGATGCGCGAGGTGGCCAGCCCGCCGGTGATCGCCTGCCGCACCTTGGCGGGGTCGGCGCCGGCCTTCGAGGCGAAGAGCAGCCCCTCGGCCACCGCCTCGATGGTCAGGGCGACGATGATCTGGTTGGCCACCTTGGCGACCTGGCCCGCGCCGACCGGGCCGACATGGGTCACGGTCTTGCCCATCGCCTCGAAGAGCGGCCTGGCGCGCTCAAAAGCCTCCGGCTCGCCGCCGACCATGATCGAGAGCGCGGCGTTCTTGGCCCCGACCTCGCCGCCGGAGACCGGCGCGTCGAGATAGGCGCCGCCCCGCTCGGCGATCCGGGCGGCGAAATCCTTGGTGGCCAGCGGCGCGATCGAGCTCATGTCGATCACGGTCTTGCCGGGGGACAGGCCTTCGGCCACGCCGTCGGCGCCGAACAGGACCTGCTCCACGTCCGGGGTGTCGGGCAGCATCAGGATGATCGTGTCGGCGCGCTCGGCCACCGCGGCCGCCGTGGCGCAGGCGGTGCCGCCCGCGGCAAGCAGCGCTTCGGGCACGCTGCGCCGGGTCTTGAGGAACAGGCTGTGGCCCGCCGCGATCAGGTGTCCGGCCATGGGCGCGCCCATGATGCCGAGGCCGATGAATCCGATGTTCATGCGTGTCGATCCCGGTTGCGGTGTTCAGGCGCGGAAGCGGGCGGCCAGCGCCTCGGAGCCGCGGGCGAGCAGCCCCATGTCGGAGCCCACCGCGGTGAAGCGGGTGCCGGCGGCGATGTAGCGGCGGGCCAGCTCCTCGCTCGGTGTGAGGATGCCGGCATGCTTGCCGGCCCGGACGATCCGCGCGACCGCCGCCTCGATGGTGGCGACCACCTCCGGGTGGCCCTGCTGGCCGACATGGCCGAGGCTGGTGGAGAGGTCGCCGGGCCCGATGAACACGCCGTCCACGCCCTCGACGGCGGCGATCGCGTCCAGATTGTCGAGGGCGCGGCGGGACTCGACCTGCACCGCCACGAAGATCTCGGCCTCGCAGCGGGTGTGGTAGTCCTTGATCCGGCCGAACCGGGCGGCGCGGGGCGCCTGCGAGAAGCCGCGGATGCCGCGGGGCGCGTAGCGCGTCGCCGCGACCACCCGGGCGGCCTGCTCGGCATCGTCGATGTTGGGGATCATAAGCGACTGCGCGCCGGCATCGAGGATGCGCTTGATGGTGATCGGGTCGTCGCTCGGCACCCGCACCATCGGGTGCGTGTCGCCCTCCATCATGGCCTGGAGCTGGGCGTAGATGTCCCGGAGGTCGTTGGCCGAGTGCTCCATGTCGAGGAGCAGCCAGTCGAACCCGGCCCCGGCGACCACCTCGGTGGAGATCGGGCTCGCAAGGCTGCACCACAGGCCGATCTGCTGGCGCCCCTCGGCGAGGGCCGCCTTGAAGCGGTTGGTGAGGCTGTCCATCACGATCCTCCCTGGGCGCGCACGCGTCGCGGCGTCTGCGCGCCGTCCGCCCCATCACGCGCAGCCTTCCGGTGCGAGGTCAAAGCCAAACACTGGATCGATCGATGCCGAACATGCATCAATCGGAGGCCCCGTCAGGGTGGGGGCATCTCGGCCAGGATCGAGACCAGCCGGGCGATGAGCGGAGCGTCCGCATCGCGCCGCCACGCGAGGAGGAGTTCCACCGGGCGCGGGGCGGGCAGGGCGAGCGGCCGGAACACCACGCCCTCGAAGCGCAGGCGCTCGGCGGCGGCCGGCACCAGGGCGATGCCGAGCGCCGCCCGGACGAGGGCCAGGATCGAGTGGATCTGCGTCAGCTGCTGGACCATCGGGGGCTGGATCTCGGCCTCGGCGAGCAGGCCGAGAACGAGGTCGTGGAAGTAGCGCGCCTCGTTGGGCGCGTAGCCGATGAGCGGCTCGCGCCCGAGATCGGCGGGGGTGAGCCCGTCGCGCAGGGCCAGGGGGTTCCCGGCCGGCAGGGCCACCACGAGGGGCTCGGCCAGCGCCCGGACGGCGATCAGGTCCGGATGCGTCACCGGCGGCCGCACCAGCGCGGCGTCGATCCGGCCGGCGAGGAGTTCCTCGATCTGATCCTTGCTGACCATCTCGCGCAACGCGAGCGTCACGTCCGGCAGCGCCCGCCGCAACGCGGTGACGAGGCGCGGCAGGAAGTCGTAGGCCGAGGCCGCCGTGAAGCCGAACTTGAGGACGCCCGCGCGCCCCGCCGCCACCTGCCGGGTGACGTGGGTCGCGGTCTCGGCCAGCCGCAGGATGCGCTGCGCCTCGGGCAGGAAGCGCGGCCGGCGGC
>NZ_BACT01001046.1:0-5512 GCF_000333255.1 Methylobacterium sp. B1
GTACACGATCGAGCGTTACGGGCTCGACGCCTTCCGGGCCGAGGTGGAGAAGCGGATCGCCCAGAAGCTCGGCGCGCCCAAACCCTTCACCTTCACCAACAACGGCGACCGCTACGGCTGGGTCGAGGGCGACGACGGCCGCTATCACCTCACCCTCTACGTGCCCTCGGGCCGGATCAAGGACATCGAGGGCGGGCCGCAATTCCTCTCGGGCCTGCGGCGCATCGCCGAGGTGCACGAGGGCGATTTCCGCCTCACCGGCAACCAGAACGTGATCATCGCCAACGTCCCGGCGGAGAAGCGCGCGGAGATCGACGCGCTCGTCGACGAATACGGCCTGACCCGGGGCGCGGGCGCGCTGCGGCGCAACTCGCTCGCCTGCGTGGCCCTGCCGACCTGCGGCCTCGCGCTGGCCGAGAGCGAGCGCTACCTGCCGGACCTGATGACCGAGCTGGAGGAGAGCCTCGCGTCCCATGGGCTGGCCGAGGAGGAGATCACGATCCGCTCCACCGGCTGCCCGAACGGCTGTGCCCGGCCGTTCATCTCCGAGATCGGCCTCGTGGGCCGCGGCCCCGAGCGCTACCACCTCTATCTCGGCGCCGCCCACGACGGCTCGCGCCTGAGCAAGCTCTACAAGGAGGACGTCGCGGCCTCCGAGATCCGCAGCACCCTCGATCCGCTGTTTGCCGACTACGCGAAGGGTCGGCAGCCGGGCGAGCATTTCGGCGACTACCTGATCCGCGCCGGCCACGTGGCCCGGACCACCAACGGCCCGGACTTCCACGAGCGGACCGGCGCCCTCAAGCCGGCCGTGCTCGGCTGACGGCAGGCCTCGCGCGTCCGGGACGGGGCTCCCGGACGCGCCGAGACCGCGACGCGGCGGCGGCCGCGGATCGCGGGTTCCGGCCCGGCTCCGGCATGACCGGATCCACCATGACCGGATCTGCGCGTCCCGATCCCGAGCCGCCGGAGCGCGGCGGGAGGGATCGGGGACCCGGAGCGGCGTCCCGCCCGCGCACCGGTCCGAACCGCCGCTCCGGCATACCCTGCACCGGCGTCGAAGACCCGGCGGCGATCGCGCCCTCCCTCCCGACGAACCGCAGGCATCGGCGGCAGGCCGTCCTTCGTCCGCTGCGCGACCTCGACGAGAATGAACGTTCATTGACATGAGAATGAACATTCATTATACAGGTGAGGCCAACAGGAGCGCACGATGGCTCTCACCCTCGAAGGCCGCTGGTCCGATCTCGATGCCGAGCGTTTCGGCGCCCGCGGCCGGGGCGCTCTCGCCCAGCTCCGCACCGTCTGCACCCCCGCCAACCTGACTTTCGGCGCCGTCCTGGCCCTCGCCTGGCTGGCGCTGATCGGCTGGACCGGGGCCGGCCCGGACGGCTGGCAGGCCCGGATCTGCGCGGACCTGCATCAGGGACCGCAATCCTGCACCGTCGCCAGCCTGGGCAAGGATCAGAGCCGCATCACGCCGGTGGCCGTCGCCGCGCAGCCGGGGCAGTGACCGCCGCAGCGGACGGACTTGCGGAGGCCCGCGTCGGGCCCTCCGCCCGGCGCGAGCACATTCTCGACGCCGCCGAAGCCTGCTTCACGCGCAACGGCTTCCATCGCACCACCATGCAGGACCTCGCCCGCGAGGCTGCGATGAGTCCGGGCAACTTCTACCGCTACTTCGAATCCAAGGAGGCCCTGGTCCTCGGGCTGGTCGAGCGTGAGCGCGAGCGCGGCACGCTCCTGGTCGCCGAGATGGAGGGCAGCAGTGACCCGCGCGGGACGTTGCTGGGCCTCATCGCCCGCTACTTCATGTCGATCACCCGCGAAGCCGCGGCTCTGCGGGTGGAAATCTGGTCGGAATCGACGCGCAATCCGGCCATCGCCGCCATGACGGCGCAGACCGAAGTCGAGAGCCGGGACTGGTTCGTTGCGACCTTGTCGGCGCTCGCCACCGCGCCAGCTTGCGATCCGGCGGCGCTTTACGCCCTCCTCGCGCCTCTGATGAAGGGGATCGTCGTGAGCCGCGCCGCGCTGCCCGATTACGACGTCGCCGGGGCGGTCACCCAGATCCACCAGCTCCTCCATGCCGGGCTCGACGGCCGCCTGCCGTGCCCGGCGGATGCGCGTTCGCCTGCGGGCCTCTGATCCGCGCCCGGCGCGATCGCTGCGTCCGCGCCGGACGACGTGACGGCGCACGGGAGGCCGTCGCTGCCCACGGGGCCGAGGACAGTCGCTTCCGATCGCGCGCCGAAACCGGCGCGCGGTACGCCGGCCGGCTCGCAATCCCCCCCTCTTGCGGGCCGGCCGGTCGTGTCCGCTGCTGCCGGCGCCCTCAACCCGCACGCGATTCGGGTTCAACACCGCAACTGTATACACGCACAAGTAGGCACACTGGAGGAGTTTTAATATATCGCCCCGCGATTCGTGCCATTTCAGCCACATTCCCACGACGGATGCGTGTCCCGGCGCTCCAGATGCGCATCGCTGTTGAGATGATCGGGCCGATTCATTCTAGGAGTGCTGCATCGCGCTGGCGCTTCACTCCTGAGAACGATTGTAAACTATGCTTTCTGGGCGGATCGACGAGGTCGATGGCACGCGCCGTCTCCGCGAGTACTTGAGTTTCGCCCATACGGGACTTGCGACGGCCATTCTGGTCCTGTCTTCGACGGCTGTTCACGCGCAGGCGGAGACCGACGAGGTCGCCCTCTCCGAACTCAGCGTGACCGGCACCGGGCCAGCGGCGGAGCGGGCCGGTGGACCGGTCGTCGGCTACCGGGCCACGCGCTCGGCCACCGCCACCCGGACCGACACGCCCCTGCGCGACACGCCGCAATCGGTGCAGGTGGTGCCGCGCGACGTGCTGGTCGACCAGCAGGACATCCGGTTGAGCGACGCGCTGCAGAACGTCAGCAGCGTGCAGCCCGGGGGCACGATCCAGGGCCGGAGCGACACCTTCATCATCCGCGGCTTCAGGACCCAGACCTACGCCATCGATGGCGTCCTCCTGAATCAGGCCGGCAACTTCTCCTCGGTGACCCGGGATCTCGCCGACGTGGAGCGGATCGAGGTGCTCAAGGGCCCGGCCTCGGTCCTGTACGGGCGCGGCGATCCGGGCGGCCTGATCAACATCGTCACCCGGCAGCCGACGCTGACGCCGTCCGGCGACATCAACCTGCAGGCCGGCAGCTTCGGCTTCCGGCGGGTGCAGGGCTCGGTCTCGAGCGCGATCGAGGGCGTGGAGGGCTTGTCCGGGCGGCTCAGCTTCGCCGCCCAGTCGGACCCGACCTTCCGCAACTTCTACGGCCGCGACAATGCCCGCACCTTCGTGGCCCCGGCCTTCGCGTGGACTCCGACACCGGACACGCGCGTCACGTTCCTCGGCGAGTTCACCCGGGTCGACAACCAGTACGACGAGGGCCTCGTCGCCCGGAACGGCCGCGTGCCCCTGGACAATGTCGCGCGCTACTACGGCGAACCGTTCTCCCGCTACAACGGCAACGCCAATTTCGGCCTGCTCAAGGTCGAGCACGACCTCAATGCCAACATCACCCTGCGCGAGGTGCTCAACGCGCAATGGGGCGGCTTCGATTTATTGGCCACCCGAGCCATCGGTCTCACCAACCGCAACACCCAGGTGACCCGGCGGGAGACTGCGGTCTACTCGACTACGCGGCCGTCGACAGCCAGACCGAGATGGTGGCGAAGTTCGACCTCCTCGGCTTCCGGCACACGGTGCTCACCGGGGTCGAGTACACGAACGGCTACCGGCGCGCTTACCAGACGCAGAGCACGAACTTCCCGTCGGTCAGCTTCCTCAACCCGGTCCCGGGATCCCCGATCGTCGGCCTCCAGTTCCAGTCCGATCTGAAGCAGAAGAACGCGCTGACCGGCCTCTACGTGCAGGACCAGATCGATCTCGGTCTCGGCCTGCAGATGCTGGTCGGTGTCCGCTACGATACGGGCACCCAGTACTATTTCAGCCGCGTCCCGACCTCGCGCACCATCCCGCCCGAGCAGCAATTGTCCGGCACCTCGCCGCGGGTCGGCCTGATCTACCGGCCGGTGGAGCCGCTGACGCTCTATGCGAGCTACGCGACCTCGTTCAAGCCGCAGACGGACAACGTCTACAACGCCGTCAATCCGCGTCCCGAGACCGGCGAGCTCTACGAGGTCGGAAGCCGGCTCGATCTCAACCCGGACCTGACCCTGTCGACGGCAGCCTTCCGCATCATCCGCAACAACGTTTCGGCCGCCGACCCGGTCAACACGGGCTTCTCGGTGATCACCGGGCAGCAGCGCTCCCAAGGCGTGGAGGCCGACCTCGCCGGACAGGTCTTGCCCGGCTGGAAGGTCATCGGCGGCATCAGCGTCCTCGACGCGCGGATCACGAAGGACACCACCTTCGCGGTGGGCAACCGGCTGGTCGGGGCGCCGGCCTTCAGCGGCAGCATCTGGTCCACCTACCAGTTCCAGGAAGGCTTCCTGCTCGGCTGGAACGTCGGGGCCGGGATCACCTATGTCGGGCGCCGCGCCGGCGACCTGAACAACAGCTACTCGGTGGGCGGCTACGCCCGGCTCGACGCGGCCGTGTTCTACGACTTCAGCGAGCACGCCCGGTTCTCGATCAATGCCCGGAACCTGACCGACCGCCGCTACATCGAGCAGCCGTTCAACCAGTTCAACAACCTCCCCGGCGCGCCGCTCTCCGTGCTGGCGACGATCACCGCCCGGCTCTGAGCCGGGCCGCCGCCTCGCGAAGGCGGCGGCCTCGTCGCGTCAGCGGTGGCTCGCGTCGCCGTCATGCACGCGCGGAGCGCGGCAATCCGGGACAGCGCCCCGCCGATCGGCCGCGCGCTGCCCTGATCCCTCCTCGCCGCACGCAGAACGCCGGGGGCGGCCGAAGGCCATGCCGGCACCGTCTCAGGGGCTCACCGCACGGACGGCCACCGCGGGCGCCTCGGGCTCGGCGGCCCTGCGCCGGGCACCGGCGCGGCGGCGCAGGACGTAGAGGGTCAGGCCGGTGGCCGCGAAACCCGGCATGGCCAGGGCCGCGAGGCAGAACAGCAGAGCGACGAGATCGCCGAAGAAGCGGCCGCGATGCACCTCCAGGATGTTGTCCAGGAGACGCCGGCCCAGCGGCGCATCGGTGGCGCGCTCGGAGGCCAGCAGGGCGCCCGTGAGGGGATCGTAGCGCTCCTCGTTGCGGGCGCTCGGCGCATCGACGCCCTTGGGCAGCCAGCGGATCCGGATCGCCTTCGTGTCGGCCCCCGGCAGGGTCAGGACCGCTGTCCCGGCGGCGTCACCGGTCCGCGCGCGGAAATCCGCCCAGGCGCGGTCGACGGCCGCGCCGCCATCGGCCCCGGCATCGACCAGGCGTCCGGCAGCCTTGCTCCCGGCCGGTCGCGCAGGCTTCCCCGCGTCCGGAGCGCCCGCGAGCAGCCGCGTGGCGCCGTCCTTGAACGACGGGTAGGACCATGTCAGGCCGCGGAGCGCGATGACCAGGTAG
>NZ_BACT01001045.1:0-1046 GCF_000333255.1 Methylobacterium sp. B1
CGCTTCCTAGACGTCGATCNACGCGGGTCGGCGGCCCGCCGACCGTACATGTCGCGCATGATCTCCTGGCGCGACAGCACCCGCTCGGGCTTGCGCATGAACACGCCCAGCAATCGCAATTCGGAGGGCGTCAGCCGGATCATCGTGCCACAGCAGCTCAGCTCGCCCGGCGCCGGGCCCAGGATCGGCTTCATCCTCCGCGAGACGCAGGCACTCAGATCGGGGCGTAGCCGCCACAGGATACGGCGCATCCGGGCCACCAGCTCGCGGGGACGCAAGGGAAGGTCGAGAACATCCTCCACGCCAGCCGCGAAGCAATCCAGCGTCGCTATTTCGTCTCTGTCCGGGATCAGCGCCAGCACGGGTAGCGGAAAGCCATCGCCACGCTGCTGCAAGGCGCGATTTTGCGCGATCGCCTCCGACCCGGCCCGGTCGGTTTCCACGACCATGAGGTCCGGCATCGCGCTCGATGGCCAGTCCCGATTGGCACCGGACGCCATTTCCTCCGCCTCGAAGCCTTCGCCCTGGAGCAGGAGGAACAGGAGGCAAGCAAGGTGCGGGTCGTTCGCAACGATTCCGATGCGTGGGCGGCTCGTCTCCGAGGCATGGATCGGAGGGTGGAAGGATCGGCTTTCCGTCCCATACCGATGTTGTCCGGTGGAGAGCGCGGCCATGACGGACATCACCGCGCGTTCCGTTGGTGGGGAACCGGGCTCATGACGTAAAAGCACCGCAAGACCGACCGACGCTTCCCACGCGGTCCTCGACCTTAAAGGCATGGACGCTGCGCGGCTGGACCTGGGTTTTGCTCATGCCCACCGCCTCAGCCGAAGCGACCGGTCACGTAGGAACGGGTGCGTTCGTCCTTGGGGTTGAGGAAGACCTGCTCGTGGTCACCGACCTCCACGAGGTTGCCGTCGAGCATGAAGGCCGTGCGATTGGCGATGCGCGCGGCCTGTTGCAGATTGTGCGTGACGATCACGAAGGTGAACTTGTCGCACTGTTCGAGGAGCAGCTCCTCAATCTTGGCGGTCGACATCGGATCG
>NZ_BACT01001044.1:0-3276 GCF_000333255.1 Methylobacterium sp. B1
GGGGACGTTCCCGCCCCGAATTGGCGGATCGGGGGGGAGGGGCCTGGGGGGGCCCGACCCAAACCTGTCCATTGGGGCCAAACGACACATCCGGATTGGACACGAATCCGCCGGGGTCACAGGGAGATGCGTCATGGTGGGTACGTCGCGGACGGGCGCGTTGCTGCTGGGCTGCCGCCGGTTCCTGCGGGCAGGACCGGCCCTCCTGCTGGCGGGGCTGGCGCTCGCCTCCCCCGTCCGGGCCGACGACGCCAAGGTGCGGATCAGCCGGCAGCCGGGCTTCGTCTACCTGCCCGCCGTCCTCGCCGAGCAGCACAAGCTGATCGAGAAGCACGCCAAGGCCGCCGGCCTCGGGGACGTCGCGGTGGAGTGGGTCAACCTGACGAGCGGCGCCGCCGGCAACGACGCGCTGCTCTCGGGCAATATCGACATCGTCGACAGCGGCTCCACCAACATGCTGCTGCTCAACGACCGGACGCGGGGCGACGTGAAGGGCCTGTGCGGCGTCGGCACCACGCCGATGCTGCTGCTCACCCGCAACCCGGACGTGAAGACCCTCGGCGACTTCTCCGGCAAGGACAAGATCGCCCTGCCCTCCGTGAAGGTCTCCTCGCAGGCGGTGCTGCTCCAGATCGCCGCCAAGAAGGCCTTCGGGCCCGAGAACGCCACCAAGCTCGACCCGCTCACCGTCCAGCTCGGCCATCCCGACGCGGTGGCGGCGCTGGCGAGCCCGCACAACGAGATCAACAGCCACTTCTCGCTGCCGCCGTTCCAGCAGCGCGAGCTGCAGGATCCGGCGATCCACACGGTGCTGAACTCCTTCGAACTCGTCGGCGAGCCGGTGAGCAACGCGATCCTCTACGCCCGGACCGGCTGGTACACCCGAAACCCCAAGCTCGCCGCCGCCATCGTGGCTGCGATCGACGAGGCCAATGCCGCGATCGCCCGGGACCCGCTCCAGGCCGCCAAGGATTACGTCGCGGCCACCAACGAGAAGACGCCCCCCGAGACCCTGGTCGCGATCATGAAGGAGCCGGGCACGAACTTCTCCACCACCCCCTACGGGATCATGCTCCAGGCCCGGCACTTCTACGCGATGAAGACCATCAAGGCCGAGCCCAAGGACTGGAAGGACACGTTCTTCCCGATCGTCCACAACCTGCCGGGAAGTAGCCCCCGGCGTCGCATCGGCCCGTCAATGCGCCTCCACCGGCCCGGCGGCGCGCTGGGGCTTCTTGAGGATCGCCACCACGGCGAGGCTCGCCACGAGGCTCACCCCCACCAGCCAGAACCCGTCCGCGTAGGCCATGACGGTGGCCTCGCGGCGGACCTGTTGCGCCAGCATGCCCAGAGCCGCGCCCTTGGCGGCCAGCGGGTCGGCGATGCGGGCGTGCATCCCGGCGGCGAGCGCCGCGAGCCGGTCCTGGGTGCGGGTCGCGTTGACGGTGATCGCCTCGGCCAGCACCGAGAAGTGGAAGTGCTCCCGCCGGTCGATCATGGTCGACAGCAGGGCGATGCCGATCGAGCCGCCGAGGTTGCGCATCATGTTGGACAGCGCCGAGGCGTCGGCGGTGTCGCGCGGGCCGAGGCCCACGGTGGAGAGCTGCGAGAGCGGGATCGTGAACAGCGGCTGGCCGATGGCCCGCATGAGCTGCGGCAGGATCAGCTGGTCGGCGCCGACATCGTGGGTCAGGCCGACATTGATCCAGCAGCTCGCGATGAAGAACAGCGTCCCGGTGACCACGAGCAGCCGGGCGTCGACGGCGCGCATGAGCAGGGGCATCATCGGGAACAGGACCAGCTGCGGCAGGCCCGACCACATCACCACGGTGCCGATCTGCTCGGCATTGTAGCCCTGGATCTGCGCGCAATAGACCGGGATGATGTAGATCGACCCGAACGACACCGCGCCCAGCACGGTCATCAGCACGCAGGCGCCCCCGACCGAGCGGTTGGCCAGGACCCGCAGGTTGATGAAGGGCTTGGCCGCCGTCAGCTCGCGGACGATGAAGCCGGTGATCCCGGCGACGGCCAGCCAGCTCGCCTCGACGATCACGGGCGAGCCGAACCAGTCCTTGCGCTGCCCCTCCTCCAGCACGAAGGTCAGGGCCGGCAGCCCGGTCGCCATCAGGCCGATGCCGATCCAGTCGCCCTTGAGCAACTCGCCCCAGCGGGCGGGCGCGGCCTCGAAGGCGCCGAGCTGGATCGCCGCCGCGATCGGCCCGAAGATCAGGTTCAGGTAGAAGATGTAGTGCCAGGACAGGTTGTCGGTGAGCCAGCCGCCCACCGTCGGGCCAATGGCCGGCGCGAAGGTCGCCGTCAGGCCGAACAGCGCGATGCCCACCGCCTGCTGGCTCTTCGGCAGCCGCGTGCGCACGATCACGATGGCGGTGGGGATCAGCACGCCGCCGGTGAAGCCCTGGCCCGCCCGGAACAGGATCATCTGGCTCAAGCTGGTCGAGAGCGCGCAGGCCAGCGAGAAGGCGGTGAACAGCAGGGTGTTCACCGCGAGGTAGCGGCGCAGGCCGATCACCGAGGACAGCCAGCCGGTGAGCGGGATCACGATGATCTCGGCCATCAGGTAGGCGGTGGAGATCCAGCTCCCCTCCTCGGTGGAGGCGCCGAGCGCCCCCTGGATGTCGGCGAGCGAGGCGTTGGTGATCTGGATGTCGAGGATCGCCGTGAAGGCGCCGAGGATCGCGCCGAACACGGCGAGCCAGTCCCGGGCGCTCGCCTTTGCCTCGGGCCCGGCCACGGCCGGCACGGGGCTCATCGGGGCAGGGCCTCGCTGACCAGCGCCGGGGCGGGCTTCGGCCTGCGGCGGGCGGGATCCACCGGCTCCACCGGGTCGGCGGTGTGGACCGTCGCCTCCACCGACAGGCCGGGGCGCAGGCGGCCGACGAGCGGGTCGGCGGGATCGAGGGCGACGCGCACGGGCACGCGCTGCACCACCTTGGTGAAGTTGCCGGTGGCGTTCTCCGGGGGCAGCAGCGCGAATTGCGAGCCGGTGCCCGGGGAGAAGCTCTCGATCCGGCCCTCGAATGCATGGTCGCCGAAGGCGTCGACCGTGACGGTGACGCGCTGGCCCTCGACCATGTGCCCGGTCTGGGTCTCCTTGAAGTTCGCCACGAGGTAGATGTCGCGGGCCATCGGCACGAGGGTTAGGAGCCCCGTGCCGGGGGAGACCACCTGCCCGATCTGCAGCGCCCGGTCGCCGGGCACGCCTTCGATCGGCGCCAAGAATGTTGGCGTAACTTGAGGTCGAGCTTCACCCCC
>NZ_BACT01001043.1:0-5247 GCF_000333255.1 Methylobacterium sp. B1
ATGCGTTGTGTCCGCGTTCTAGCATGGAGATCGCTCGGAAGTCGCCGCGGCGCGCGGGCGCCATGCTTGGCTGGTTGTTGACACTCTACCGAGCCGTTTGTACCCGCCGGGCACCGTCCGGACCGGGCTGCAGCGGTCCGTCCAATCGCCACCGGGAACCCGCGACCGAGAGACCATGCCCCGTCTGGTGATGAAATTCGGCGGCACCTCCGTCGCCAACGTCGATCGCATCCGCAACGTGGCGCGCCACGTCGCCCGCGAGGTGGCGGCCGGCTACGACGTTGCCGTGATCGTCTCGGCCATGTCAGGCAAGACCAACGAGCTGGTCGACTGGGTCAAGGACGCGAACGCGCTCTACGACCCGCGGGAATACGACGCCGTCGTGGCCTCGGGCGAACTCGTCACCGCGGGCCTCCTGGCGATCGCCCTCCAGAAGGACGGGGTCAAGGCCCGCTCCTGGCAGGGCTGGCAGATTCCGGTCATGACCTCGGACGCCCATGGCTCGGCGCGGATTGCCGAGATCGATCCCAAGAACCTCGAGGCGGGTTTCGCAAAGGGCGAGGTCGCGGTGATCGCCGGCTTCCAGGGCGTCCATGCCGAGACCGGCCGCGTGACGACGCTGGGCCGTGGCGGCTCCGACACCTCGGCGGTGGCGGTCGCGGCCGCGATCGGGGCCGAGCGCTGCGACATCTACACGGACGTGGACGGCGTCTACACCACCGATCCGCGCATCGTGCCGAAGGCCCGCCGCATGGAGCGGGTGACCTTCGAAGAAATGCTGGAGATGGCCTCGCTGGGCGCCAAGGTGCTGCAGGTCCGCTCGGTGGAGCTTGCCATGGTCCACCGGGTGCCGACCACGGTCCGGTCCTCCTTCGATCCGCCGGACGCCGCGCGCCCGGGCACCCTCATCTGCGACGAGGACGACATCGTGGAACAGCAGATCATCACCGGGATCGCCTTCTCCCGGGACGAGGCGCAGATCACCCTGCGCCGTGTCAAGGACAGCCCCGGCGTGGCCGCCGCGATCTTCGGGCCGCTGGCCGACGCCAACATCAACGTCGACATGATCATCCAGACCGTGTCGGGCGACCAGTCGACCACCGACATGACCTTCACGGTGCCGGCTTCCGAGTACCAGCGCTCGCGCGCCATCCTCGACGAGGCCCGCACGCAGATCGGCTACGCCCAGATCGAGGGGGCCACCGATGTCGTGAAGGTATCGGCGATCGGCGTCGGCATGCGCAGCCATGCGGGCGTGGCCGCCAAGGCGTTCAGGTCGCTTGCCGAGAAGGGGATCAACATCCGCGCGATCACCACCTCGGAGATCAAGTTCTCCGTGCTGATCGACGCCGCCTATACGGAGCTTGCGGTGCGCACGCTTCACTCGCTATACGGCCTGGACCAGGCCTGAGCCTGGGACGACGCGGGTTCGAGCGGGTCGCGTGGTGTGAACTAGACAGTCACGGGCCGATCCGCCGATCTCAGAGCGTCTCTGGGACCAGCGGTCCGGTCCATCCGGTGCCAGCCGTCCCGGGTTTGGCGCCAAGGTTGCAGGGTGGTCGACGCCAAGGCCACTCACCGACGCTGGAACGACGAACCGATGCCCGCTGCGCCCGGAGGCCCGCGCCTGCTGCTGCGCCGCCTCCGCGAAGCGATGGCGGAGCCGGTCAGCCCCCAGGCGCGCCTGGATCGCATCGTCGTCCTGATCGCCGCCAATGTCGTGGCCGAGGTCTGGAAGCGGTATTCCTCCAGCCAGTAGAGGGCGTTCTGGATGAAGAACTGGCGCACGGTGGCGCCGCTCTCCTTGCCGTCGAAGTTGATGCCCGCGCCCCAGGGGGTCTGGTGGCGCTCGGTGAAGAAGGTCTTGGCGTAGGCGTGGAGGTAGTTCCCGGCCGGACCGAAGTGATTGTAGACCGCGTCGAGATAGACCATCAGCCCGAGCCCATGGGCGGCGTCGATCAGGCGCTTGAGGTCGTCCGGGCGGCCATAGGCGCCGTCGGGGGCGTAGGGCTGGACGCCGTCGTAGCCCCAGTTGCGCGCGCCCTTGAAGTCGGCGAGCGGCAGCAGCTCGATGGCGGTGACGCCGAGCGCCTTGAGGTCGGGCAGCCGGGCCTGCAGGCCGGCATAGGTGCCCTCCGGCGTCGCGGTGCCGACATGGCACTCGTAGATCACCGCCTCCTCGAAGGGCCGCCCGGTCCAGTCCGCGTCGGACCACGCGAAGGCCCGCGGGTCGATCACCTCGCTGAGGCCCGAGACGTCGTCCGGCTGGAAGCGGGAGGCGGGATCGGGCACCACGAGGTCGCCGTCGATGCGGAAGCCGTAGCGGGCGCCGGGCTTCACCCCGGGCAGGGCGGTGCGGCGCCAGCCGCCGCCGGATTCCGGCAGCGGGTGATCGGCGCCGTCGACGACGAGCGCGACGCTCTTGGCGGTGGGTGCCCAGAGGGCGAAGCGGACGCCGCCCTCGACCATCTCGGCCCCGAAATCCATGCTGTGGGCGCGCCGCATCGGGCCACCGTCCTCGTCATTGGCCGCGCGCACCGGGATGCAAGCGCGGCAGGATCATCTGTCGTGGGAGAAGGCCCCGGGCCCGATCCGGTTCCCGCAGCGCAGCTATGGCGGAGCGGCCGGGTGGCAATGGGTCGACGACTGGGTCGACGAACGGGTTGACGCGCGGGGGCGACGGGCGCGCGGAAACTAAGCCGCAGTTCCGTCCGTGCGGGGCGGCCCTATCTTGAGCCGCCGGCATTCGGGTCGGTCTGGGAGCGGACACTGGGTCGGGCGCACATCATCGGCATCCACGGGCTCGCCAACAAGCCGCCCCGGGATGAGAAGGCCGCCTGGTGGCGCGCCGCGATCCGCGAGGGGCTCGACCGCAATCGCGGGCTCCGGGTGGCGGAGGCCGACCTGCCCTTCACCTTCGTCTACTGGGCGGACCTGCGCTACCCGCAGCCGCTCGCGGGCGACCGCAACCGGGAGCCCTACCGCCCCGATCACGGCCTCGGGCCGTTCCCCTCCCCCGCGGGGGAGCCCGACCGCGCCGAGCCGACCCTCACCGACCGGATCTATCGCGGCCTGTCGCACCTGCAGGAGGCCGCCGGACTGACGCCGGTGGACCACCTGATCCTGGAATACCGTCTCGACGATCTCTGGGGCTACCACGAGGACGCGGCCTTCCGGTCGGCGGCGCGGGCGCGCCTGCGCGACGTCCTGGCGGCGGCCGCGGCGGATACCGTGCTGATCGCCGCGCACTCGATGGGCGATCTGATCGCCTACGACGTTTCTGCGCGCCGCCGATCCGCAGGGGACACCTATGCCCCGCTGCGCCCTGGTTACCCTCGGCGCCCCTCTCGGCCTCGCCGAGCTGAAGCTGAAGCTCGCCGACGCGCACGGCGACCTCCGGGTGCCGGCGGCGCTCACCGCCTGGACCAACCTGATGGACCGCCAGGACATCGCCACGGTGGGCGACGACCTCGCGGCCCTCTACGCGCCGAATGCCGCCGGCGTGCGGGTGCGGGACGTGCCGGTGATCAACGCCTACCGGAGGCCGGACGGCGCCGAGAACCGGCACAAATCCTACGGCTACCTGCGGACCCCGGAATTCTCCCGGGTGGTCGCCGCGTTCCTGGAGGCTGCGGACTGAGCGGCGCCGACCTCGGGGATCGGCTCAGAGCCGGCCCGGCACCGCCTCCCGCAGGACGCGCTCGGTGGCGGCGTCCTCGATCTTGTTGATCAGCCGTTTCGCCTCGTGCTCGTCGCGCAGGGTCTTGGCCAGGGTGAAGGTCGTGCCCGTGAGGAACAGCGACGCCATGGCGAGGTAGCCCTTGATCCAGATATCCGCGGGCAGGAAGAAGATGCCGATCGTCAGCATGGCGGCGGCGGCGGCGAAGCTGACCAGCGTGAAGGTCTTCCAGGCGCCGGTATGGGGCATCTGCGGTGTCATGGTGCGGTCTCCTGAGGAAGGATCGGACGGGGGTTCGTGCGGCGCCGGTCAGGCCCCGGCCCTGAGGCGGTCCAGCACCGCCCGCGGGTCCGTGCGGGGGCGGCCGTAGCCCGCCGCCTCGAGATCGGCCTCGATCCCGCCCGCGGTCCCGGCCTCGAGATCGGCCTCGAGCTCGGTCAGCGCGGCGGCGACGTCCGCCTCGGCCGCCTGCCGCTCGCGCAGGCGCGCCAGCGTCCGCTCGGCCTCCCCGAGGGCCCCCGCCGACAGGGTCGTGACCCGGCGGCCCTCGAGGCCGGCCCGCCGCAGCGCCTCGGTGGTGCGGGCGGTCTGGAGCCCGCGGTCGAGATCCCGCAGCCGCTCGCCGCCCTGGGCGACGAGGCGCTTCAGCCGCTCGACCTCGGCGGCGAAGCGTTCGGCGGCGGCCCGGCGGTCGGCCCGCTCGTCCTCCAGCGCGGCGATGTGGATCGCCGCCCCGGTCCCGAGATCCTCGCGGCCGTCGGCCAGCGCCCGCCGCGCCCCGTCCGACAGGGTGTCGATGCGGGTCCCGATGGCGTCGAGGGCGCGCATCTCGGCGGCGTGGTAGGCCAGGGCGACGGCCAGTTCCCGCCGGGCGGCCGCCAGGGCTCCGGCGGCCTCCCGGATCTGCTGGCGGAGAATCGTCACGGCATGGGCGTCGTGGATCGCCTGGGCGTTGTCGGCGATCACGCCGCGCATCAGGAAGGAGAGGGTCCTCATCACGGTTCACCTCGCGAAGAACGACGGGCCGGATCGCATCCGTAATTTATTGAACGCCGTTCATGAAACAGGTAAAACACGCGGCGCGCCGCGTCGCAAGGGATAAAATGAACGAGGTTCATAAAAAAGTGCGCGGACGGCCGCGGAAGGAGCCGGGCGACCGCGCGGCGGATCGCCGGGCCCTGATCGAAGCCGCGGTGGCGATCCTGAACGCGGGCGGCGCGGCGGCGCTGACCGCCCGCGGCGTCGCGGAGCGGGCCGGCACGGCGGTGGGCTCGGTCTACACGCAGTTCGACAGCCTGGAAGTGCTGCGGCTGGAGGCCAACGCCGTCACCATGCGGCGGCTCCGGGACGCCCTCACGGAGGCGCTGGCGGCCTGTCCGTCGCGGGGGACGGAGGCGCGGCTCCTGTGCCTGGCCGATGCGTATCTCGCCTTCGCGGCGGGGCACCATGCCGCCTGGGCGGCGATCTTCGAGCGCCGCACCGTGGCGGCGCCGGATTCGGTGCAGGCCGACATCGCGGCCCTGTTCGGGATCTTGGAGGGGGTGCTGCGCGACGGCGGCCGCCTCGCC
>NZ_BACT01001042.1:0-2995 GCF_000333255.1 Methylobacterium sp. B1
GCCAGAACACCGTCGCGCGGCGGTTCCAGCCCTCCGACCAATTCGGTTCGAGGGCGGTGACGCGGTCCATCAGCTCGGCCGCCAGGGGGAAGTCGTGGGCGGTGACGGCCTGGCGGGCGCGGTCGGTCAGTAGGTCGACGGTCGGGCTGCCGGATCCGGCCATGTGCCGCTCGATCAGTCGCGCGATGCCCTTGGCCTCCGCTGGATCCTCGCTGGTGCGCAGGCGCGCGAACAGGTCATCCAGGCTCGGCGGCTTCGGTGCCGGCTTCGCTTCGGCGGTCGGCCGGCCGGGCCGGGTCGATTGCGGCGCTGCCTGGGCCGCCGGCAGTGTCGCCGCGAGGGCCGGCAGGCAGACCAGGGCGGCGATGAGACGGGTCGGCATCATGCAGCCAGACTGTGCGCCGTCGCCACGTCCGTCAACGTGCCGCGGTGCCGCGCGCACGCGGAAACGGCCGCACCCGGTGGACACGGCCGTTTCCTCGATCGGTGCCGTTCTCCGTCCGGCCTCGGCCGGTCGGAACGGTCTCAGCCCTGGCGGGCCTTGAAGCGCTTCTGGGTCTTGTTGATCACGTAGACCCGCCCCTTGCGGCGCACGAGCTGGTTGTCGCGGTGGCGGCCACGCAGGGACTTGAGGGAGTTGCGGATCTTCATCGGTCTTTCGAGCCCGGAGGGCCGTCCATCAGTAAGGGATCGGGAACGTAGCCTTGAGGCAGGACGCGCAGTCGCGTCCGGCGATCACGGCTCACGCATCGCGGGATGGCGCGGCCATATCAGGAGTCGCCCCCACAAGGCAAGGCGCAGCGGGCATCGTGCTGCCGGTCCTGCTCAATGGACGCTGTCGAGATCCGGCACCGCCGGGGCGATCACGAGCTGCCGGCCGATCTGGTGCAGCAGCATGTCGAGGAGCGGTTTCAGACGGTCGAAACCCGGCCGGGAGAGGCCATTCTCCGCAGCCGTGTAAAGGGCCAGCGCCATCTCGGCGACCTGATCGATGCCGCCGGCGGCGGCATCCGTCGCGTAGAACGCCGATTCGTCGAGAAAGCCCTCACGGCTGCACGCGGTCACATCGATGACGATCCCGTGGGCCTCGTCCACGACGCCCTCGGCGTTCCGGATATAGCGGCCGCGCACGAGCACCCAGCGGACCTCGCCGGGTACCGGTACGGTCCGGTACTGCGCGAAATACAGGCCGCCCTCGCGGCGAAGGTCAGCGATGATGCACCCGATCCGTCGCCTGTCCTCGGGATGGATATGCTCCAGGAACGCCGCGAAGGGCGTACCCCGACTACCTTTCGGCCGCGGCAGGCCCAGGACCGTCGCGGCGGCGGCGTCGCATTCGAGGACGTCGTCGGCGATGTGCCAAGTCCAGGTCCCGACATCCGATTCGGCCAGGGCACGCATCCCCATGCGGCCGCTCCGCCGCTTCGTGTGCACACCGACGCCCACAGACTCGATCTCCAGGTCCGTCCGGACGCTTCGCCCGGCCGACTTATTTGGTCGAATCAATACTGGGACCGCCGAAACGGCACAACGCATGGGAGTGACAGATCAGGATGGTGTTCGAGGGTAGCGACGCCATCAGGAACGATAGTAAACGCCGGTCAGCGTGCCCTTTGCGAGGACGTGCCCACGCATCGCATCGATCAGCGCGCCCCGGCCCGGCGCCTCGGCCAGGGCGAGAGACTGCCGCAGCGCGAAGATCTGGAAGACGTAGTCGTGCGGCCCGTGGCCCGTCGGAGGATCCGGCGGCAACCATTCCGCGCGCAGGAAGCTGTTTTGGCCCAACGCGTGGCCTGAGCCCGGGTGCCCGGGGCTCGCCAAGGCACCTTCGGGCAATTCGGCCGGCTCGGGCGGGATCGCCCAGGCGATCAGGTGGACCAGCGGACGCGGCGTCGGGCTCCCGGCGTCCTCGACGAGGATCACCAGGGCAGCGGTGCCCGCGGGCAGGCCGCTCCAGGCGAGCGGCGGGGACACGCCCGCACCGTCCGCGGTGAAGCGGGCCGGCATGTCCGCCCCGTCCGCGAAGGCCGGACTGGTCAGCGTCACGGTGTCGGGAATGTCGGAGAAGTCCGAATGGACCGCCGTCTTGTCCCGACCGGCTTTCAGGCCCGACAGGGCTTCGCCGACCGCCCCGGGGATTTTCTCAAGCATCGCCGCGCCCTCCGTCCCGTCTCCAACGGCGGGGGACGCAACCCGTTCACGCAGAGCGTTCGGCCGCGACCATATAGTTCACGGCCGTGTCGCGGCTCGTGCGCCAACCATCCGTGAGCGGGTTGTAGACGACCCCCACCGTGTCGGTGACGGCGAGCCCTCCCGCCCGGATGGCGCGGGCCAGTTCGTCGGGCGTCACGAATTTCTGCCAGTCATGCGTGCCCCGCGGCAGCCAGCCGAGCACGTATTCGGCGCCGACGATGGCCAGCGCGAAGGAGCGCAGAGTCCGGTTCAGGGTGGCCCCGAACAGCAGTCCGCCGGGCTTCACCCCCGCGCAGGCGGTCCGCACGAAGGCCTGCATGTCGGAGACGTGCTCCACCACCTCCATGATCAGCACGGCGTCGAAACGCTCGCCGCCGGCGACCACCGCTTCGATGGTCGCGCCGCGATAATCGACCGGCACGCCCGCCGCCTCGGCATGGGCCCGAGCCACCGCGATGTTCTGCTCGGCCGGATCGAGCCCGGTCACGCGTGCGCCGAGCCGGGCGAGGGGTTCCGAGAGGACGCCGCCGCCGCAGCCGACGTCGCAGATCGAAAGCCCGTCCAGCGGAAAGGGCGCGCGCGGATCGCGTCCGAACCGCCGGCACAGGGCGTCGCGGATATAGGCGAGCCGCACCGGATTGAACCGGTGGAGGACGCGCATCGGGCCGGTCTCGTCCCACACGTGGCGGCGAGCGCATCGAAGCGCGCAACCTCAACGCGGTCGACGAACCCGTCCNGTGGCCGATCCGTGGCTGCCCNTGTCATGCGCGTTCCGTCCTCATGGCGGCGCCGCCCCGATCCG
>NZ_BACT01001041.1:0-10500 GCF_000333255.1 Methylobacterium sp. B1
GGCGAGATCCTGAGGGCCGCCGATTGCTTGCCGCGCTTGTCGCCGCCGGCCGCATCGCCGGCCTCCAGCGCCCGCATGAGCCGCTCGTCGATCGGAACGGGTTGCCGCCGATCAGCAGCGGGTGAAAGCTGAACACCGTGCGCAGCCGCTCGTCGCGGATGAACCGCGCCACCACCTCGTAAACGGAACGGTGTCCGGACAGGCGCAACAGGTCGGGTGCGATCTTGAGCATCGATCCGACACTGCCGAAAGGCACATGACCGAGCTGCTCGAAGCCGATCCGGCAAACGGCACGGCTGTGAGCCATGAAGCGCTCGTAGCCCGCGACGTCGTCCGGTGCGAAGCGCGCGACCTCGGCGCGCATGCGATCCACGTCGCCGCTATAGGCGAAGGATGTCCCGTCGGCGAAGCGGATCCGGTAGAACGGATCCATCGGCACCAGCGTCACATCGTCCGCGAGCTGGCGGCCGGCGAGCTGCCAGAGTTCCTCGAAAAGCTGCGGGGCTGTGACGATCGTCGGACCGGCATCGAAGGTGAAGCCGTCCTGCCGATGGACCCGGGCACGGCCCCCGGCCTGGGCCAGGCGTTCGAGGACGGTTACGCGGTAGCCCCGCGCACCCAAACGGATCGCGGCGGCGAGACCCCCGAAGCCTGAGCCGACGACGACGGCGTGCGGACGCCCATCGATCGAATGCGCAACCCTGTGGTCGACCGCGAGTGTCAGCATTGGTTGACACTACTGCGGCCTTTCACCGACGCGCAAGGTCGAAGTGCCGTCCGCCGTGCCGGGTCCCAGTCGTTCAGAACTCGCCGGCCAGTCCGGCGCGGACGCCGACGGCGTTGTCGCCGCCATAGGCCATGCCGGCCGTGACCGCGATCGGGACGCAGCAGGTCGGCAAGCGGTGCGCCACCGCAAGGCCGCCCGCCCACTCGCCCCGATAGGTCGCGCCATTCGTCGCCCAGGTGGTCTTGCCCGGCGCGGACGGCATCGGCGCGGTCGCCATCGCGATGGCCATCGCCACGCCCTGCCGGGCCTCCTTGCGGGTCTGGATGGCGTAGCGCTGCACGGAATCCGTCTTGGCCTCCAGCGCGTTGACCTGTCCCTGGACCGAATCGATTCGGTTGCCGAGACCTGCGATCGTCGACGGCCCGTAGGCCGAGGCCGCAAGGTTGCCGCTTGCATCGGTGGTCACGAAGGCCGTCGCTCCGCTCTGAGCGGCAGCGCTCGCCTGAGATGCGACGCCGGCCAGCCGGTAGGTGTTGGCGGAATTGCCGATCGCCACTTGGTTGGCCTGCGTGGTCTTCACGTTGGCGCCGATGGCGATCGTGTTGGCTTGGTTGGCGGCAGCCCCGTTGCCGAGCGCGACGCTGTTGTTTCCGGCGGCCGAAGCGGCCGCGCCGATGGCGGTGGAACCTGTCCCGGTCGCGCCGGCGACGAACCCGAGCGCGGTGCTCCCGGCCCCCGACGCCGCAGATGCCGTACCGATGGCCGTTCCGCCGAGGCCCTGAGCGCTCGCCGCAAAGCCGAGGGCGACGCTGCCGGTATTCGCCGCGCTCGCGCCGGTGCCCACGGCGGTCGATGCAGAACCGGCCGCACTTGAACCGGCGCCCACCGCGAGGGCGTCGGCGCCGACAGCGATCGGGGCGGCCAAGCCGCTGGTGTTGTTGGCGGCGACGCCGGTGATGCTGGACAGCTGTGAGAGCCTCAGGTCGGTGATTACGGTCTGGCCCTGGGACTGCGTGGTGGTCCCTGTGACGATGTAGAGACCCTGATTGGCGCTGGCGGCTGCTCCGCTTCCCGCTGTTCCGCCGGTCCCGCCGCCGGTCACATTTCCGCCGGTTCCGCCGGTGGTTCCAGTTCCGCCAGTTCCGGTTCCGCTCGCCGTCCCGAGGTTGAGACCGGTGCCGAGCAGTCCGTCGCCTGGGCCAGTCGTGCCGACGACCAGACCGGTTCCGAGGACGCCTCCGCTCGTGGTCCCGACGTTGAGGCCGGTCCCGAGGATGCCGGTCCCAGGAGCGGTGGTGCCGAGCGTCACGCCGGTACCGAGAATGCCACTCGTGGTTGTGTCCAGGGTGCCGCGAAGAAGCTGCGCCTGGACCGGTGTCGTCTGCGCCGTGCAGATCAGGAGGCCGGCGGTGAGCGGGATGGTCGGCGTGATCCACCAGCGGGGGACGGCGAGCCAGGCAGCCCGGGCGCGAGCCGGCACGAGGGTCGAGGGACGCATCTGGAACTCCATTGCTGCGCAGCGGGACGGGGTTCCGAACCGGCCATGCAACTCAGCGATCAGCGAGCGGGAACAGAATGCATCTTCTAGTGGAATGATTAACGCTAACTTTCGGTTGTATTGATATCGGAAGTGCCCGCACAGATAGGTGTTCTCCCGGCGGCCGAGGGGGTACCGGCAGCCGCCTCAGAAAACGCGTGTTTGCGCGGCGATATCCCGACGGAAAGGGGCTATAGGGGCTTGGAAATCCGAGCTTTCGGCAGGGAACGGACGCGTGATGGACGGTCGAGGTCAGACCATTTTCGTGGCGGGCCATCGGGGCATGGTGGGTTCGGCGATCGTGCGTCGGCTGCGTGAGCTGGGCCACGAGCGCATCCTCACGGCCGACCGCCAGAGTCTCGACCTTCTCGATCAGGCGGCGGTCCGTCGCTTCTTCGCCGACAACCGCATCGATCAGGTCTACCTTGCGGCCGCCAAGGTCGGCGGCATCCACGCCAACAACACCTATCCCGCCGAATTCATCCACGAGAACCTGCTGATCCAGTCGAACCTGATCGACGCCGCGCACACGCACGATGTCGACCGGCTGCTGTTCCTCGGCTCGTCGTGCATCTACCCGAAGCTGGCCCCGCAGCCGATGCGCGAGGACGCGCTCCTGACCGGGCTTCTGGAGCCGACCAACGAGCCCTACGCCATCGCCAAGATCGCCGGGATCAAGATGTGCGAGAGCTACAACCGCCAATACGGGCGGCGCTACCGCAGCGTCATGCCGACGAACCTGTACGGGCCGAACGACAACTTCCATCCCGAGAACGCCCACGTCCTGCCGGCGCTGATGCGCCGCCTTCACGAGGCGAAGGTCGAAGGCCGCCCGTCGGTCACGGTCTGGGGCACCGGCCGGGCGATGCGCGAGTTCCTGCACGTGGACGACATGGCCCGCGCCAGCGTCTTCGTGATGGAGATGGACGACGGGGTCTACGCGGCCAACACGCGGCCGGACCTGTCGCACATCAATGTCGGCACCGGCGAGGATTGCACCATCCGGGAGTTGGCCGAGGCGCTGGCCCAGGTAATCGGCTACGCAGGCCGGCTCGACTTCGACGCCACCAAGCCCGACGGGACGCCGCGCAAGCTGATGGACGTGTCGCGCCTCAGGGCCATGGGCTGGCGGCCGGAGATCGGCCTAGAGGACGGGCTGCGCCAGACCTATGGATGGTTCCTCGAGAACCACGCCTCGATTCGGAGCTGAGCGGCCGCGCCGGCGCGGCCGCCTCATCCTTTCACTCCATCGCCACCGACCATCCGCTCGGGGAGGAGACGGTTCATGGCCCATCGGCCACCCGATGACAGCGCCGATGCGCGACGCCGGAAGTTCCTGCAGAGCTTCCAGAACTTCGACGCGAACAGCCGGTTTCCCGCACCGTACGTCCAGTTCGCCGGCAAGCCGCTGACGGTCGCGGGCGGCCAGGATTGGCGCTACGACGCCCTCGGGTATCGCAACGACGCGCATGCGGATACGCGGCCCTCATCCGAGACGCTGCGGGTCTTCGTCGTCGGCGACAGCACCCTGATCGACGGACAGGTCTTCGCCGATACCGTGCCGGGGCGGCTGGAGACCGGGCTGAAGCAAGCCCATGGGGCGGGGGCGCGCGTCTACAATTTCGGCGCCGTCTCGGCCTGCCTGAATCAGATGATCGCCCTGGTCACGACGCGGCTGATGGATCTTCAGCCCGACGTCATCCTGATCGTCGGCGGAGCGACCGACATCTTTCAGCCCTGGAGCTTCGATCCGCGGGCCGGCGTTCCATACAATCACTTCGCCAATGAAAGTCTTTACGATTACTTCTTCGACCCGAGGAAGAGCGCAGAGGACACGGTAGCACTGTCCTATGACGGCCTGCAGGCGATGATCTTCAACCGTCTCGAAAATCTGCGGGCGCTGACGAACTGGCAGTCCGAGATCTGGGAATGGGAGGTCGTGCGGCAGTTCGAGCTGGCGCTCAGGCGGCTCGCGCGGCTCGCTCCCGGCATCGGTGCCCCGGTTCGGTTCCTCCTGCAGCCCACGATCGTCCGCAAGGGTGCGCCCGTCGGCACGGAGGCGGGCACGGCCTCCGACGTGTTCCTGGCCTATCTCGACCGCCAGTATGCACGTTTCGAGGGTGTTCTCGGCCGGCTGGATACGCGGGATTCAGCCTTTGCGGCCCGGGACCTCAGCCGCCTGTTCGAAGGCGACGCCCGAAACCTTTTCACGGACATCGTTCACGTGACCTCAGAGGGCCGCCAGATGATGGCGGACCGCCTCCAGGCGGAGGTGGGCGAGACCCTCGGGACCGCGACGCCGGCCTGAACCGTGCGCGAACCGATCGTCTTCATCGGGGATTCAATCACCGAATTGTGGGGCTTCCACCGGGCCGGCACCTTCGAGGCCTACAACCTGATCCCCCGCGGCGGGTCCGGTCAGACGGCCCGCTGGATCACCATGCGGTTTCGGCGCGACCTCGAGGAAACGCGAGCCCGGGGCGTGCATCTTCTGTGCGGTGTGAACGATATCGGCCGCAACGAGGGCTTCTTCGTCCCGGCCGACGAGATCGCCCGAACGCTCGCCGGCATGCTCGACGAGGCCCGTGCCATGGGCGTGCAGGCCTGGATCGGCTCGATCATGCCCGCCGCCAGCATCCCCTGGAATCCGGAGGTGCGCGACGCGCCGGCAATGATCGCGGCGGTCAATGCATGGTTGCGAGACCATGCGCACGAGCACGGCGCGACATTCATCGACTACCATGCGGTGCTGGCGACCGAGACAGGCGGACTCCGGCCCGAATACGGCACCGACGGGCTTCATCTGAGCCCGGCCGGCTACGCCGCCATCGAGCCGCTGATGCTCGCCGCGCTCGGGCGCATCCCGCCGCCGACGCCCGGAGGGGTGGGGCGGGGCGCAGCGAAGGTCCGCCGACGGTGGATCGGTCTTGCGGTGGCGGCGGCAGCGCTCCTCGGTGCTGCCGCCGTTCTGGTTCTCGGCGCCCGCTGATCAGAGCCGGCGCACCGCCCCGTGGGCCGCGCTGGTCGTCAGCATGGCATAGGCACGCAGTGCCGTACTCACCTTGCGCTTGCGCGGGGTCGCCGGCTGCCAGCCCGCCGCGTCCTGCGCGATCCGCCGCCGATCCAACTCCGCCTGATCCACGTCCAGATGAATGCGCCGGTTCGGGATATCGATGGCGATCCGATCGCCGTCGCGCACGAGGCCGATCAGGCCGCCCTCGGCGGCCTCCGGCGAGACGTGGCCGATGGACAGGCCCGAGGAGCCGCCGGAGAACCGCCCGTCGGTGACGAGGGCGCAGGCCTTTCCGAGCCCCTTCGATTTCAGGTAGCTCGTCGGATAGAGCATCTCCTGCATGCCGGGGCCGCCGCGGGGCCCCTCGTAGCGGATCAGCACCACCTCGCCGGCCGTGACCTTGCCGTTGAGGATGCCGTCGACGGCCGCGTCCTGGCTCTCGAACACCCGCGCCGTCCCGGTGAAGGTCAGGATCGAGGCATCGACGCCTGCGGTCTTCACGATGCAGCCCTGCTCGGCGAGGTTGCCGTAGAGGACCGCGAGCCCGCCATCCTGCGAATAGGCGTGTGCGGCATCGCGGATGACGCCGCCTTCCCGGTCGAGGTCGAGCTCGTCGAAGCGGGATTCCTGGCTGAAGGCCACCTGGGTCGGCACGCCGCCCGGGGCCGCCCGGTAGAAGGTCTGGACCGACGCGCTCGGCGCGGCGCGCACGTCCCAGCGGGCAAGGGCGTTGCCCAGCGTGCCGGCCGAGACGTTGCCGACCTCGGTGTCGATCAGACCGGCCCGGTCGAGCTCGCCGAGGATCCCCATGATGCCGCCGGCCCGGTGCACGTCCTCCATATGGACGTTGGCCACCGCAGGGGCGACCTTGCACAGCACCGGCACCCGCCGGGACAGCCGGTCGATATCGGCCATGGTGAAGGGCACCTCGCCCTCGTGCGCCGCCGCCAGCAGGTGGAGGACCGTGTTGGTCGAGCCGCCCATGGCGATGTCGAGGGTCATGGCGTTCTCGAACGCCTTGAAGCTCGCCACGGCGCGCGGCAGCACGCCCGCGTCGTCCTGCTCGTAGTGGCGGCGGGCGAGATCCACGATGAGGTGACCGGCCTCCACGAACAGGCGCTTGCGGTCAGCATGGGTGGCGAGCACCGAGCCGTTGCCCGGCAGCGCCAGGCCCAGCGCCTCGGTGAGGCAGTTCATGGAATTCGCCGTGAACATGCCCGAACACGATCCGCAGGTCGGGCAGGCCGAGCGCTCGATCACCGCGACATCCTCGTCGGAGATGCGGTCGTCGGCTGCGGCGATCATCGCGTCGACGAGATCGACCTTCCTGGCGATGCCCGGCAGCTGGACCTTGCCGGCCTCCATCGGGCCGCCCGAGACGAACACCGTCGGGATGTTGAGGCGTAAGCTGGCCATCAGCATGCCGGGTGTGATCTTGTCGCAGTTCGAGATGCACACCATCGCGTCGGCGCAATGCGCGTTGACCATGTACTCGACGGAATCGGCGATCAGCTCCCGGGACGGCAGCGAGTACAGCATCCCGTCATGGCCCATGGCGATGCCGTCATCCACCGCGATGGTGTTGAACTCCTTGGCGACGCCGCCGGCGGCCTCGATCTCGCGGGCGACCAGCTGGCCGAGATCCTTGAGGTGGACATGGCCGGGCACGAACTGGGTGAACGAGTTCACCACGGCGATGATCGGCTTGCCGAAATCGGCATCCTTCATGCCGGTGGCGCGCCAGAGGCCGCGGGCGCCGGCCATGTTGCGGCCGTGGGTGGTGGTGCGGGAACGATAGGCGGGCATCGAGAGCTTCGACTGGTTCAAAGGTGAAAGGCTTCTGCGCCGGTGCTCGCGCCTCTGCAAGCGTCGCGGAAGGGGCCGCCCCCGTGGCATGCTCCTGGCAGATGGCAGGACGGAGGGATCATATCGTGATGACACAGGTGGAATCGCTCCGGCGGGCCATCGCGCAGGGCCAGGGTCGCACGGAAGCTGACCTCGTCCTGAAGGGCGGCCGTTTCCTCGACCTCATCACCGGGGCGCTTGTCGCCTCCGATATCGCGATCTGCCGCGACCGCATCGTCGGCACCTTCGGCCACTATCGCGGCACGCGGGAGATCGACATCTCCGGCAAGGTCGTTGTGCCGGGCTTCATCGACACGCATTTCCACGTCGAATCGTCGCTGATGCCCCCGCAGGAATTCGAGCGCTGCGTTCTCCCCCACGGCGTCACCACGGGGATCTGCGACCCGCACGAGATGGCCAACGTTCTCGGAACGGACGCCTTCCGATGGTTCCTTGCTTCGTCCGAAACGCTGGCGATGGACCTGCGCGTGCAGCTCTCGTCCTGCGTCCCGGCCACCGACCATCTGGAAACCTCGGGGGCGCGGATCGACGCGCAGGACCTGCTGTCCTTCGTCGGCCATCCGAAGGTCATCGGGCTCGCCGAATTCATGAACTTCCCCGGCGTGCTGGCGGCCGATCCCGGCGTGCTCGACAAGCTCGCCGCGTTCCAGGGCCGGCATATCGACGGTCACGCCCCGCTCCTGCGCGGCCTCGCACTGAACGCCTACATCGCGGCCGGCATCCGCACCGAACACGAGGCCACCACGCCGGAAGAAGCCCTGGAGAAACTGTCCAAGGGGATGACGGTGCTGATCCGAGAGGGCTCGGTCTGCAAGGATCTGCACGCGCTGGCGCCGATCCTGACCGAGCGGACGGCGCCGTTCCTGGCCTTCTGCACCGATGACCGGAACCCCCTCGACATCGCCGAGGAGGGGCATCTCGACTTCGTTATCCGGACGGCCATCGCCCTCGGTGTCCCACCCCTCGCCGCCTATCGTGCGGCCTCGTGGTCGGCGGCCCGGGCGTTCGGGCTTCACGACCGGGGGCTCGTCGCCCCCGGCCAGCGCGCCGATCTCGTGGTGCTTGACGATCTCGACACCTGCGCCGTGTCCCAGGTTCTCAGTGCCGGACGCCCGGTGAATGAGGCGCTGTTCGCCACGCGACCCGCCGTGGAGCCGATCGGCCGCGGCAGCGTGCGGGCGCAGCGGGTCAGCGCCGCGGATTTCGCCGCGCCGGGCTCCGGGCCTTCGACGCCGGTGATCGGGGTGATCCCGGGCCAGATCATCACCCTGCGTCACGACCTCGCCCTGCCCTATTCCGGCGGGGAGCGCCGGATCGACCTGGACCAGGACGTCATCAAGGTCGCGGTGGTGGAACGGCACGGCCGCTCGGCGCCGGGGGTGCGCGGCATCGGGGTCGCGTTCGTGAAAGGCTTCGGCCTGAAGCGGGGGGCCATCGCCTCGTCGGTCGGGCATGACAGTCACAACATCACGGTCGTCGGGGCGGATGATTCCGACATGGCCGTGGCCGTGAACCGTCTGGGCGAGATCGAGGGCGGCTTCGTCGTGGTCGAGGGTGGCGAGGTGCGCGCCGAGATCGCGCTGCCCGTCGCCGGCCTGATGAGCCTGATGCCGTTCGACGACATCCGCCGGTCGCTCGTGACTCTGCGGTCGGCCGCCAGAGGCCTCGGTGTCGTGCTGCCGGAGCCCTTCCTGCAGGTGGCGTTCCTGCCGCTCCCGGTCATCCCCCATCTCAAGATCACCGACCGGGGGCTTGTGGATGTCGACCGTTTCGCCCTGATCGACCCTTGATTTCGATTGTGCGCAATCTAAATGGGGGTGTGCGAAGGCCCGCCGGCGCCTACATGCCGACTTTCTTCCTCCAACCGGAGATCGCTATGTCCGTAGATGTGAAGTATCGCACCACCGCCACCGCCACCGGTGGCCGCGACGGCGCCGCCCGCACGGCCGACGGCAGCTTCGAGGTCAAGCTGTCGACGCCGAAGGAACTCGGTGGCGCGGGTGGCCCGGGCGCGAACCCGGAGCAGCTCTTCGCCTCCGGCTACTCGGCCTGCTTCCTCGGCGCCATGAAGGCCGTGGCCCCGTCGCTGCAGCTCAAGGTCCCGGCCGATACCAGCGTCACGGCTGACGTCGGCATCGGTCCGCGCTCCGAAGGCGGTTTCGGCATCACCGCCGATCTCACGATCAGCCTGCCGGGCCTCGACCGCGCGGACGCGCAGAAGCTCGTGGACGCCGCTCACCAGGTCTGCCCGTACTCCAACGCGACCCGCGGCAACGTCAACGTCGGTCTGAAGCTGGCCTAAGACGGTGTCCGGCGGGTTTCGCGTCCGCGAGGCCCGCCGTCGCACCACCCGCGGGCTCGATCCGCGGGTCGATGCCGTGCCGTCGTGGCGCCGCGACGCGTACGCTGATGGCGCCGGCCCGCAATCCGTGCCGGACGAGGCCGCCCTCCGACTGACCTCGCGCGCCGGATCTCACATGTCGGCGCGGGCGCGCATGCAGACCTTCCCTGCTGCATCGAGGGTCACACCCTCGAACCCGGACCCGCGGGTTCGGCCGCAGACGCGAAAGGTCTGGTTGGCCGTCATCGGCGAGACGCCGCGATAGGTGAACATCCGCGGCACGTGTCCCAGGAGCGTGGCGGCGAGGTTCATCAGCAGCGTGGCCTGCATCGGGCCATGGACGACGAGATCGGCATAACCCTCCACCTGCGTCGCGTAGGGCTGATCGTAGTGGAAGCGGTGGCCGTTGAAGGTCATCGCCGAATAGCGGAACAGCAGCGTCGGCGTCGCGGGCACTGCCCAGATTGCCGCGTAGTCATCGGGATCGTCGCGTTCGGGCGCGGCATCGGTTCCGGTCTGCGCCCCGGCCGCCTCGCGATAGACGATGTCCTGCCGTTCACGGATCGCGACGCCCCGACCCGTGGCGACGGCGTGCTCGACGGTGACGAAGCACAGGCTTCCGCTTCGCCCGTCCTTGAAGACGACGTCCCGCACCGTCTCGGTGCGGGTGACGGCGTCTCCCGCGCGCAGATCCGAAAGGGTCTCGATCTGTCCGCCCGCCCACATCCGCCGGGGCAACGGCACGGGCGGGAGGAACCCACCCTTCGCGACGTGGCCGTCCGGCCCGAGGGCGTCGGCGGCCGGCGTCTCCGGGGCGAGACACCAGTGCAGCGCCGGCCACGCGATGCCGTCGGCGACCGGGGCGAGATGCGGCCCGAGGGTCGCGCGGAACTCGGCCATCAGGCGCGGGGTGACGAGGTCGGAGGCCTCGCGTGTCCGGCCGATCCAGGCGGCAAAATCGGTCATGTCAGTACGAACGCGGCAGGCCGAGCACATGCTCGGACAGGTAGGCGAGG
>NZ_BACT01001040.1:0-5566 GCF_000333255.1 Methylobacterium sp. B1
ATCCGGCGCGGATCCACGGCTTCGTGGAGATGCATATCGAGCACGGTACGGCGCTGGAGGCAGCCGGGAGCCCGGTGGGGTTCGCCACGGCGATCAGCGGCAGCTTCCGCTATCGCAAGGCCGCCTGTTTCGGCCGCTACGGCCATTCCGGCGCCGTGGCGCGGAGCGCGCGCAGCGACGCCGTCTTCGCCCTCGCCGACCTGATCACCGGCCTGGATGCCCTCTGGGGAACACTGGAGGCGGAGGGCTGCCCGGTCACGATCACGCTGGGCGAGGTCGCCACCGACCCGGTCCAGCACGCCTTCGCCAAGATCCCCGGCGAGGTCCGCTTCTGCCTCGACGTGCGCAGCACCGAGCCCGTCGTGCTGGACCGGGTCGAGGCGGCGCTCGCCGAGCGCGTCGCCGCCATCGAGGCCGCCCGCGGCGTGCGCTTCGTCCTCGGCGAGCGCACCGGCAGCACCCCGGCGCGGATGAGCGCGGCACTCGTCGAGGCCCTGTCGGGCCATGCGCGCCGGCTCGGGATGCCCTTCCGCACGATGGCCAGCGGGGCCGGGCACGACACCGCGACGCTGGCCGGCCAGGGCGTGCCGAGCACGATGATCTTCATCCGCAACCAGAACGGCAGCCACAACCCCGACGAGGCGATGCGGATCGAGGATCTCTGCGCGGCCGCGACCCTGGTGGCCCACCTCGTCGCGGAAGCCTGAACCCTGCGCGCAAGAAAGGATGCACCGATGATCGTCGATCTGAACTGCGACATGGGCGAGGGCTTCGGCGTCTACCGCTTGGGCGAAGACGCCGAGATGCTGACCGTGGCGACCTCGGCCAACATCGCCTGCGGCTTCCACGCCGGCGACCCTCTGGTGATGCACGAGACCCTGAGCCGCGCGGCCGCGAACGGCGTGCAGGCCGGCGCCCATCCGAGCTTCCTCGACCTCTGGGGCTTCGGCCGGCGGCCGATCCAGGGCGAGCGCCCGGCCGACATCGAGAAGGCGGTCCTTTACCAAGTCGGCGCCCTCCTGGCCCTGGCGCAGGATGCCGGCTGCCCGGTGCGCCACGTGAAGACCCACGGGGCGATGGGCAACATGGCCAACGAGGATGCCGACCTCGCCCTGGCGGTGGCCCGGGCGATCCGCACCCTCGACCGCGACCTGATCTTCGTGGTCATGCCCGGCCTGGAGACCGAGAAAGCCGGCGAGAAGCTCGGGCTGCCGATCGCGCGGGAGATCTACGCCGACCGGGCATACGCGGATGACGGCACCCTGGTGTCGCGCAAAGTCCCAGGTGCGGTGCTGCACGACCCCGATTCCGTGTCGGAGCGCGTGGCGCGGATGCTAGAGGACGGGGCGATCATCTGCCTGTCCGGGCGGCGCATCCCGACGCGGATCGACACGGTCTGCGTCCACGGTGACACGCCCGGCGCCGTCGCCATGGCGCACCGCCTGCGCGACGACTGCGCCGCCAAGGGGATCGCCCTGCGGCCGATGGCCGAGGTGCTCGGTGTCTGAGCCCGGCTACCGCCTCCTCGATAGCGGCGACCGGGCGCTCACGGTGGAGCTCGGCCGCGCGGTCGACCCCGCGATCAACGCGCAGGTCATCGCCCTCGACGCGGCGCTCCGCGGTGCCGGGCGCCCGGGGCTCCTGGAGACCGTGCCGACCTACCGCTCGCTCCTCGTCCTCTACGATCCGGACCTGCTACCCCGGGCCGATCTCGCGGCGCTGATCGCCGCGCACTGGCCGCCCCCGGACGGGGCGACGGGATCGCTGCGCCGCTGGCGGGTGCCGGTCCATTACGGCGGCGCGCACGGCGCCGACCTCGCCGACCTCGCCGCCGGGGCCGGGCTCACCCCGGAGGCGGTGATCGCCCTCCATGCCGGCCGCGACTACCGCGTCTACATGATCGGGTTCGCCCCCGGCTTCGCCTATCTGGGCGGCCTCGATCCCCGGCTCCACGCGAGCCGGCGCACCGATCCGCGGCCCAGGACCCCGGCGGGCAGCGTCTCGATCGGCGGCAACCAGACCGGCGTCTCCCCGCCCCTGGAGCTGCCGAGCGGCTGGCAGCTCATCGGCCGCACGCCCGCGCGCTCCTACGATCCGGCCCGGGCCGAACCGTTCCTGTTCGCGGCCGGCGACCTGATCCGGTTCGAGCCGATCGACCGCGCCGCGTTCGACGCCCTCAGCGAGGCCGCCCGCGCCGGCGAGACCGTCGCGACCCTGGAGCGGATCGATGCCTGAGGGACTGCACGTCATCGCCCCCGGTGTTTCCGCGACCCTGCAGGATGGCGGGCGGCCGGGCTACCTGCGCTACGGCATCTCGGGGTCCGGGGCGATGGATCCAGACCTTCTGGCGCTCGCCAACGGCCTCGTCGGCAACCCGCTCGACGCCGCGGTAATAGAAATGGCGATGGTCGGTCCGACCCTCGTCTGCGAGACGGAGGTCTGCCGCGTCGCCCTCGCCGGGGCACCCTTCTCGATGAGCCTGAACGGCCGCGCCCTCGATCCGTTCACCGCTCACGACCTGCGGCGGGGGGATCGACTCATCCTCGGCGCCCCGCGGGAGGGCCTGCGCGCCTGCCTGGCGGTCGCCGGGGGCTTCGCCGTCGCGCCGATGCTCGGCAGCGTCGCGACGCACACCCGCACCCGTCTCGGCGGCCTCGACGGCAACCCCCTGGCCGCGGGCGACCTGCTGCCCCTCGTGGCGCCCGCGCCCCGCGACCGCCCGCTGACCCTGCCGCCGGCCCACCGGCCGACCTTCGGCGGCCCGATCCGTGTGGTGCTCGGGCCGCAGGCCGACGGCTTCACCGATGAGGGCCTGCGGACCTTCCTGTCCGAACCCTACACCCTCACGGCGCGGGCGGACCGGATGGGCTGCCACCTCGACGGGCCGCCGATCGCCCACGCGGACGGCTTCAACATCGTCTCGGACGGGATCGTGAACGGCTCCATCCAGGTACCCGGCCACGGGCGGCCGCTGATCCTGCTCGCCGACCGGCACACCACCGGCGGCTACCCGAAGATCGTTACGGTGATTTCGGCGGATCTCGGTCGCCTCGCGCAGGTGCGGCCGGGCGAGACGATCCGGTTCGCGGCCGTCGCCGTCGCGGAGGCCCAGGCCATCGCCCGCGCGGCGCGGCGCAGCCTGGACGCGCGGCTGGCGGCGCTGGTGCCGGCCGGCGGCGACGCTCTCGACAGCGCGTTCCTGCTGTCCTGCAACCTCGTCGGCGGCGTCGTCTCGGCGCGCGCCCCGGATCCGGCGCCCTGACAGCGCCACCCCCTCCCCTGCGAAGCAAGAGACCGTCGATGCTCACGCCGTTCCATCTCGCCTACCACGTCACCGATCTCGACGCGGCCCGCCGCTTCTACGGCGGCGTCCTCGGCTGCCAGGAGGGCCGCAGCACCGAGACCTGGGTCGATTTCGACTTCTTCGGCCATCAGCTCTCGCTGCATCTGGGCGAGCCCTTCACCACCACCCGGAGCGGGAAGGTCGGCAATCACACCGTGATGATGCCGCATCTGGGCGTCGTGCTGCCGCTCGAGGCCTGGGAGGCACTCGCCGGCCGCATCGAGGCGGCCGGCATCGCCTTCGACATCCCGCCGGTCGTCCGCTTCGCCGGGGAGCCCGGCGAGCAGCGCACGATGTTCTTCTTCGACCCGAGCGGCAATCCGATCGAGATCAAGGGCTTCCGGGATCTGGCCGCCGTCTTCGCGCACTGAGGCTCAAGCGCCCTCCCCGTGGCAACGGTCCGTCGCCGGAGCGGCGACGGGCGGCCGGGGCGCACCGCCCGTCAGACGCGGCGGGCGTTCCAGAAGACGAACTGGCCGTCGACCACATCCCGGAGATCGCGCCGGAAGGCCGTCCGGTAGAAATACTGGCCGGTCGGCAGGTACGGCACGTCGCGCATCGCCAGCGTCTGCATCCGGGCCGCGATCGTCTTCCGCGCCGCCTGATCCGGCGCCTCGATCCAGGCCTCGCGCAGGCTCTCCAGCTCGGGCAGGTCCGGCCAGCCGAAGAAGCCCTTGGGGCCTCCGCAGCGCAGGACCTGCTCCACGACCGGGTTGGCCATGTCGAGGCCGGTCCAGGTCGTGTTGAAGATGTTCCAGCCGCCCTGGTCCGGGGGCGCCTTGCTGGCGCGGCGCGTGACCAGCGTGCCCCAGTCGGACACGACGTATTGCACGTTCATCCCGAGCCGCTGGAGCAGGTCGTGCATGATCTCGCCGAGGGCGCTGAGCACGGGATTCTCGCTCGTCGACATGAGCACGACGCGCTCGCCCGTGTAGCCGGCGGCCACGAGGTCGCGCTTGGCCTTGGCGAGATCGCGCGGCCGGGTGAGCACGTCGAGCCCGGCATCGGTGGCCATGGCGGTCCCCGGCGTGAACAGGCCGACATCCTTGCGCCACAACTTGGGATCGTCACCGGCCGCCGCCGCCATGAAGTCCGCCTGCGACAGGGCCTCGAGGACCACGCGACGGACCGCGGGCTTGTCGAAGGGCGGATAGAGGTGGTTCATGACGCCGGTGCCGAGATTTCCGAGCGGCGAGGCGAGCTGCGTGGCGATCTGCGGGCTGGCTTGGAGCGTCGGCACGAGATCGCTGATCGGGTTCTCCCACCAGTCGACCTCGCCGTTCTGGAGGGCAGCGGCCGCGGTTCCGGGATCCGGCATGACCTGCCACTCGACCCGCTCGAAATGGACCCGCTTCGGCCCCGCCACCCAGGACACCGGACCGTCGTCGCGGGGCCGGTAATCCGGGTTGCGGTCGTAGACCACGCGGGCGCCGACCAGCCGCTCCTTGGTGTTGAACCGGAACGGCCCGGAGCCGATCAGCTCGGGGATCTGCTGGGCCGGGTCGGTGGCGGCGAGACGCTCGGGCATGATGACGAGGACCGGTGGACCGAGCTTCGCCAGGGTCTCGAGCATCAGCCCATAGGGGCGCTTCAGGCGAATGACGAAGGTCCGGTCGTCCGGGGCCTCCAGGGCGTCGGTGCGGGCCATCAGGGCCTGCCCGAGGCTGTCGCGCTGCGCCCAGCGCCGGGTCGACGCGATGCAGTCACGGCCCCGCACCGGCTCGCCGTCGTGGAACTTCAGTCCTTCGCGCAGCCGGAAAATCCAGCGCCGCCCGTCATCCTCGACCGTGTGCCCCTCCACCATCTGCGGCTGCGGCGTGAACTGCGCGTCGAGGCCGTAGAGCTGGTCGAACACCATGAGCGCGTGGTTGCGGGTGACGTAGGCGGTGGTCGTCACCGGATCGACGATGGTCAGGTCGGATTGCGGCACGAAGCGCAGGACGCTCGCCCGGCCGCCCTGGGCCAGGGCCGGGCGGGCCGGCAGGAAGGGGACGGCGGCCGCGGCGGCGGCACCGCCGAGGAAGGTTCGTCGCAGCATGGAGGTCACTCCTGGCTTTCCGGATCAGGCGGGCGGGGACGGTTGCGCCGGGCGGCGCTTCGCGAGGCAGCCTTCTGCGGGCGCGCATGCCGCGGGAACACAACCTGCAAGCGCCGTTCCGCCCGGGCCGGTCACGGGGCGCGGACGGCCTCTTCGGCGCGCCGGCGCAGGGCCGCGCGGTCGAT
>NZ_BACT01001039.1:0-2393 GCF_000333255.1 Methylobacterium sp. B1
GCCCCGTCCCGCGGCGGGGGGGCTCAGGAGAGGCGGGCGTAGCGCCGCTCGAAATAGGCCGAGAGCTGCGACAGGATCGACGTAAGGCCGAGGTAGATCAGCGCCGCCGCGATGTAGAAGTCGAATGGCCGGAAGGTCGTGGCAATCATGAGCTGTGCGTAGAGCGTCAGCTCCACGACCGTGATCGTCGACAGGAGCGAGGTGTTCTTGACCGCCGAGATCGCCTCGTTGGTCAGCGACGGCAGGATCATGCGGAACACCTGCGGCAGGACGATCCGCACCATCATGATCCGCGGGTTCATGCCCAGGGCGAGCGCCGACTCGACCTGACCCCGGGGGATCGCCGCGAGCCCGGCCCGGATCGTCTCGGCCACGTAGGCGCCGCTGCTGACCCCCAGCGCGATGATGCCGGCCGTGATCGGCGAGAGCTTCACCCCTATCTGCGGCATGCCGAAATACACGATGAAGACCTGGATCAGGGTCGGCGTGCCGCGAATGAACCAGACGTAGAAGCTCGCGAGCGCTCGGAAGGGCGCGAAGGACGAGCGCTTGCCCAGCGCACCGAGCAGGCCGCAGACCCAGCTCACCAGGATGCTCGCCACCGTGACGCCGAGCACCACCAGGGTCGCCGAGAGGAAGCCGGGGCCGTAGGTGACGACCTCGTCCGAGAGGGTGAGCCACCATTCCTGCAACGCCGCGCCGCTCATCGCTGTCCGATCTCCCCGGTGATGGGCCAGCGGCTCACGCTGTCTGTCCGAGCGCGGCGGGCTGGTGCAGCACGCGCCGGAGGAACTGGCGCAGCCGCTCGCTCCGGGGCGCGCCGATGATGTCGTCGGGCGGACCGTCCTCGGCGATCACGCCGCCGTCGAAGAACAGGGTGCGGGTGCCGACATCCCGGGCGAAGGCCATCTCGTGGGTGACGAGCAGCATCGTCATTCCGTCCGCCGCGAGGGAGCTGATCAGCGCCAGCACCTCGCCCACCAGCTCCGGATCGAGGGCCGAGGTGACCTCGTCGAACAGCATCACCTTGGGCGCCATCGCCAGGGCGCGCACGATCGCCACGCGCTGCTGCTGCCCGCCGGAGAGCTTCGACGGGTAGGCGTGCCGCTTCTCGTAGAGGCCGATGCGCTGGAGCAGCGCCTCCGCCTCCGCGACGGCCTGACGGCGCGGCATCCGCCGCACCCGGATCGGCGCCTCGATGACGTTCTCCAGCACGGTCATGTGCGGCCAGAGATTGTAGCTCTGAAAGACCATGCCGATCCGAGTGCGCAATTCGCAGAGCTGCTGCGGCGTCGGCTGGCGGCGGGCGCCCTGCTCGTAGTCGAAGGCAAAGCGCTCGAAATCCATGAAGCCGGATGTCGGCGTCTCCATGAGATTCAGGCAGCGCAGGAACGTGCTCTTGCCCGAGCCGCTCGCGCCGATGATCGACACGACCTCACCCTCGTGGATGTCGAGGGAGATGCCCTTCAGGACCTCGTTGGCGCCGTAACTCTTGTGCAGCTTCCTGATCTTCAGGAGCGGGGGCGCGGTCGTCTCGATCTGAGCCATCGTCAAACCTGATGTTATGCGATCATGCGCCGAATGATTGATTATATCTGCGCGTTAATCGCGCTATGATACTACATTTTCGCTCATCAAATCTCTCAATGTGGGGATTTTATTTCGATTTTGGCGCGGTTTTACGTTGCCAAATCCGATACCATGCCTTAGCAGAGCCGGTATACCGCCGGCATTCAAGCGGTATTTTTGAGCATGGCTGCCTCCAACATGGTCATTGAGCCCATGGATCCCGGTATTCCCTGCGCGAGCGCGCCGGGCGCGTGCCTCATTGTTCAGCCGATCGACCGGGTCGGTCCGGCGCCGCGGCGGGCTCCGGCCGCGGAATCCCGGGGCGGCAACGGCCGAGCTCCCGCGATCCGCGCCGAACCCGACGTCGGGGAACGGCGGCTGGACGACGTGCGCACCGGTCAGCCGGCATGACCGGCCTCGCGATCGACCCGGATTTCTGCGCGGCGCTCTTCGCCGAGCTCCTCGGCTTCAGCCAGGACGCACCCGGCGTGACGCGGGCAGCCTACGGCGCTGGCGAGGAGCGCGCCCACGCCCTGATGCGGGCCACCGGGCTGGCGCTGGGGCTCACCGCCGAGACCGACGCGGCCGGCAACCTGTTCCTGACGATGGCGGGACGCGACCCGACCCTGGCGCCCTGGATGGTCGGCTCGCACGTCGACACGGTGCCCCACGGGGGCAATTTCGACGGGGCGGCGGGCGTGATCGGCGGCCTCGCGGCCGTGGAGGCCCTGCGCCGGGCGGGCCTCGTGCCGGCGCGTCCCGTGACGGTGGCGGTGTTCAGGGCCGAAGAAAGCGTCTGGGTCCCGGCCTCCTATGTCGGCAGC
>NZ_BACT01001038.1:0-1550 GCF_000333255.1 Methylobacterium sp. B1
TGCCAGGATCTTGGCGCCGGCGCCGATCATCACGCCGCGGCGGATCTTGGGGTGGCGGTCGCCGCGCTGCTTGCCGGTGCCGCCCAGCGTCACGGCGTGGAGGATCGACACGTCGTCCTCGATCACCGCGGTCGAGCCGACCACAAGCCCCGTGGCGTGGTCGAGGAAGACGCCCCGCCCGATCCGCGCCGCCGGATGGATGTCGCACTGGAACACCTCCGAGACCCGGCTCTGGAGGTAGAGAGCGAGGTCGCGCCGGCCGCGGTTCCAGACATGATGGGCGAGGCGGTAAGCCTGGAGCGCGTGGAACCCCTTGAAGTAGAGGACCGGTTCCAGTGCCCGGAGTGTCGCCGGATCCCGGTCGATCACCGCACCGATATCGGCGCGGAAGGCCTGCCCGATGTCCGGATCCACCGTGATCGCCTCATGGAAGGCGTGGGCGACGAGTTCTGCCGGCAGCGACGGATGCCCCAGCCGGGCGGCGACCCGGTGGGAGACCGCGCCCTCCAGCGTGGTGTGGTTCAGGATCGTCGCCACGATGAAGGAGGCGAGCTGCGGCTCGGTGCGCAGGACATCCTCCGCCTCTGCGCGCAGCCGCGACCAGACCGGGTCGAGGTGCGTGAGGTCGTGCGACTGGTGCGTGAAGGCAGGACTGGCGCTCATAGGCGGATGCTCATGTCCGGAACTTCGGATTCGCTGTCGGTCATGCCTGCGGCGGCGGACCCGTCGCCCGATCGAGCGGAAGGGGGCGCTGTCCGGGGCGGAGACGGGCCGGGCCATCGCTGGGCCGCGTGTTCGGACCTAGCGTGGTGCGCTGCACCGCCGCGATCAAGGGCCGGCGCGACCCGAAAGCCGCATTGGCCGCATGGCTGTCAGCGAACGAGCGACGGTCAGTCCGCCAGCGGCGCAGCTTGGCCGAACCGCGCCTCGATTGCTGCCGTCAGGCGGTCCAGCATCGTCTGGACCGGGATGTTGGAGGTGTCCACCGTGGCGGGTGCCCGCGCGTAGAGCGGCTCGCGGCTCGCCAGGACGGCCCGCAGTTCCTGCATCGCAGAGGCATGGTCGCCCGTCGTCGCGAGGTGCCCCTGTTCGCGGACCCGGCTCATGTGCTCCTCCGGCCGCGCGCGCAGCCAGATCGTGTAGAAGGCTTGCAGCAGAAGGTCGTAGGTCAACGGCTCCGCAACGATCCCGCCGCTCGTGGCCAGAATCAGCGGCCCGGGATGCTCGGTGAGGCGACGCAAGGCCGCCTGCTCCAGCCGGCGGTAGCCCTCCTGGCCGTAGATCGCGAAGATCTCCTGGACCGAGAGGGCGTTCTCCCGTTCGATCTCGGCATTGAGTTCCACGAAGGTCCAGCCCAGGCGCTCGGCCGCGAGCTTGCCAAGGGTCGATTTGCCGGCGCCGCGCAGGCCGATCAGCGCTACCCGCGGGCGGTTGCTCGATTCCGGTCGGCTACCGCCGGACAGGGCGTCCTTGGCGGCGGCGATCTGGGCCGGGCTGGCCTGGGCGAGCAGGTCGCGCACCACCGGCCAATCGGGCAGCCCGTCATGCCG
>NZ_BACT01001037.1:0-477 GCF_000333255.1 Methylobacterium sp. B1
CTCCGACGAACTCGTCCGCGATGGAATTGGAAGTGCCGAGGATGTCGAAACTCAGGCAGAGCTGTTCGATCGTCTCGAGGCGTCGCCGGACGAGCTTTCAGCGTGGTGGCGCCTAGGAGTTGATGCCGAATATGCCAAGGAGGGTCAGAGGCGTCGAGAATTGCGCAACTTCCTCGACAATCTTCCTTTTCTGCGATCGCTGACCGCCTGATCGGAACGGACCCCACTCCCGCCTGTTGAAAGGAGATGCCGGACGCTCCTACTGCCCCAATGGAAGCGAAGCTCGTCGATGCTCTGCCGACCGATGGGGGCTGGCAGTTCGAGCCAAAATGGGATGGCTTCCGGGCGATCTCGACGCGGAAAGGTGACTTTGTCACGATCCATTCGAAATCAGGAAAGCGGCTCGATCGCTACTTTCCCGAACTTGTCGAAATCCTCGGAAGAATTCCGGCCGATCACTTCGAGCTCGACGGCGAG
>NZ_BACT01001036.1:0-1093 GCF_000333255.1 Methylobacterium sp. B1
TGGTCCATCTCGATCCGGCCGCAAGCCTGCAGATCGCCCGAAAGGCCTCACCGGGGACCCGCATATCCGGATCCGCGACACCCTGGACGAGGCCCTGCGCGAAGCCGAGGCCACCCTCCTGGCGGAGGCCGGGGGAGCCGGCCCGGGGGAGGTCGCCGTCTTCGCCCGGCACATGGCCGATCGGCTGGGCAGCACGTTCGGGCCGGACGACTTCGCACCGTATCTGACGGTCCGCGACCTGACGGCCGGGGCGACGCTGATGCGCCAGGGGGAGGCGGCCGACGCCCTCTACTTCCTGGAGCAGGGCGTCGTCTCCATCGAGATGGAGGTTCCCGGCCGCGGAAACCTGCGCCTGCGCACCACCACCGCGGGCACGGTGATCGGCGAGATCGCGCTGGTCCAGGGCGGCCGGCGCACCGCCACCGCCATCGCCGAGAGCCCCTGCCGGGTGGTCGGCATCGACCGCGCCGGACTCGCCCGCATGGAGCGGGAGCGCCCCGATCTGGCGCTCACCTTCCAGCGCTTCCTGATGCTGGAACTCGCCGGCAAGGTCTCCGACACGAACCGGCTGCTCGAGGCGGAGATGCTGTGACGCGCCCGGCGGCGCCCGCCCTCCGCACCGCGGATCAGGCCGCCGCCAGCATCACGGCGAACCCGAGATGGGTGACCTGATGCAGGAACTGGTCGATGCCGACCAGCCACCAGAACCGGGCATCCGTGGCGGGCAGGCGCGTCCGCTGGGCGACCAGCGCCTTGCCGCGGTCGATCGCCGTGTGGATCGCGAAGTCCGCCAGCGCCAGCCACCACAGGGCCGGCTTCACCGCGAGGGCGATCAGCAGCGTGCCGAGGCCGTGCAGGCCGGTATGGGCGCAGAGCGGGACGAGCCACGCGGACGGCCGTTGCTTGCCTTCAGCCATCCAGTTGGTCTGGAACAGGAAATCCGCCGCGAGGTGCTTCACGGCGAACGCGAGGACCAGCAGCGCGAAGGCACCCACCGGGACGAGCGTATCGACGGACGGCATCGCGGCCCCGGCTCTCCTGACGCGATCCTGCGGGGAAGGGTTCGGATGCGCATCCCGCGCTCCGAATCGAC
>NZ_BACT01001035.1:0-2249 GCF_000333255.1 Methylobacterium sp. B1
TAGGTGGCGCGTACGCGAGGGCGTTGGCCACGCCTCGGCGCCGAGGGTGACGCGCTTGGCCAGGACGTCGTTGGAGCGCGGCCCGGCATGGGGGCCGGGGCCCTTCGGGCAAAAGCCGGTCGTCGCACCGGGCCCGATCCAGTAGGCCATCTGGGACCGGGTCTCGAGCGTGTCGGCGCCGACCTGCAGGGCCGTGAGCAGGCTCGTGCTGCGCGGGCCGGTGCCGTCGGCATCGCTGCCGGCCTCCGTGGGGTTCAGGCACTCGCCGTAGCCGTCGAAGGCGGCGGCCGATTGCAGCTCCCGGCCGTGGTCGCGGGCGTTGATGAACTGCGTGCCGCCCCAGGTCAGGCTGTCGATGGCGCCCGCGGTCCGGGACGAGACGCCGACGGCGAGGGGCGATCCCTTGAACGGCCGGCTGATCGTCGCCCGGCCGCCGGGCTCGGGCCATGCGATCGACGGCGCATCCGCGGCGCGGGCGGACCCGGCGAAGCCGGCGAGCAGCAGCGCCGCGCAGGCGGGACGGGTGGGTCGGATCGGTGCGGTCATCGGCGACTCCTGGGCGCCGTCGGCTTAGCAGGTGCGGGCGCGCCGTCCAGGATCGCATCCCGGATACCCGACCGGGACCCGCGCGCCGCAACCGGGCCTCGTCGGTCCGCCGCCCGCGCCGATGCTGCCTTCGGGCAGCCTCACGCCTGCACGATAATTTAAGCCCGTGGCCGCCATCAGGTTAGGACACGCGCGGCCGAACTCTGAGTCCTGCGGCTCTGTGATGATCGGCCCGCGCGACTATCGGGAACCTGTCTCGGCAGTCCCGGAGACTGCACGATGTGGAGGCCGTGCCGATGACGACACCCGACCTGACGTCCGCCGGAACCGCCTCCCGGGCCGGCGGCCGCGAGGGGCTGCTGCGCGGTGCACGCATCGGCGCCGCCGCGGCGGTGACCGTGATGGTGCTGCTGCTCGATCTCATCAGCTACTCCCAGCTCATCTTCGCGGGGCCGCTGGCGGAGAGCCGCGCCGCCGGCCTGTCGGGCCTGCTCGCGGCCTACGTGCTGGGCAGCCTCGTCTTCATCGCGCTCCGCCGGACCGCGCGGATCTCGCTCTCCTTCATCGGCGCGGCCGCGATCGTGCAGGCGGCGATCGCCGCGGGCGTCGCCGGGCAGCTGGAAGCGGCGGGCGTGACCGATCCGGAGACGGTGGGCCAGCTCGTCCTCGTCGCGTGCGGCGTCTCGACCTTCGCCACCGGATTGGTCTTCGCGCTGCTCGGCACCCTGCGGGCCTCCCTGCTGGTGCAGCTCCTGCCCTATCCGGTGCTCGCCGGCTTCCTCGGCGGCGTCGGGCTGCTGTTCCTGCGCAGCGGCGTGCAGATCGGCGGCCATGTCGACGATCCGCTGGCGGCCCTGCTCCGCACCGTCGACCCGGCGGCCCTCGATCCGGGCCGGATCGATGCCGGAGCGCTGGCGCGCATCGCCCTGACCCTCGGCATCGGCTTCTGCGCCTTCTACCTGCCCCGGATCGTCCGGCACTGGGGGACCTATCCCACGGTCATTCTGTCGAGTCTCGCCGTGGTCCATCTCGGACTGGCCTGGACCGGCACCAGCGTCGCCGCCGGGCAGGCCGCGGGATGGCTGATCGAGCCGCTGCCGGCGGGGTCGCTGCTGCGGCCGCCCGCCATCGGCAGCCTCATGGCCTTCGACCCGCACCTGCTCCTGCCGATCTGGCCCAAGATCGCCACCCTGGTCGTCGTGGCGGTGATCATCCAGATCCTCTACGTGGTGAGCGTCGAGCTGGAGATCCGGCGCGACCTCGACATCGACCGGATGTTCGTGGCCTCCGGCGCCACCAACATGGTCGGAAGCCTGTTCGGCAGCTCCGCGATGGGCTTCGGCCGGACCTCGACGCTCCTGCTGCACAACATCGGCGGCGGCCACTGGCTCGGCTGGTGGCTGACGCTGGCCGTCATGGCGGCGCTGCTCATCGTCGGGGCGAGCCCCCTGGCGCTTCTGCCCCGCCCGCTGGCCGGCGGCGCCCTGATCGCCATCGGCATCGGGCTGCTGTTCAACCTGAACATCGCCTGCCGGACCCTTCCGGGCTGGGAGATCGCCATCGCGCTGGTCGTGTGCGCCGCCACGGCGTTCTTCGGAGCCACCACGGGCTTCCTGGTCGGCGTCCTGCTGGCGATCCTGATCTTCGGGGTCCAGTACGGGCAGATCGGCGCGATCCGCCGGTCGCTCTCGGGGCAGAGCGGC
>NZ_BACT01001034.1:0-4739 GCF_000333255.1 Methylobacterium sp. B1
GCTCGCCGGGGAGGCCCCGCCGATCTTTGCCCAGGCCGCGAGCCCGGAGCTGCGCTACGTCGCCACCGAGCCGCCGGCGCCGCGGGGGGAGGCGATCCTCGTGCCCAAGGACAGCCCGGTGCGCAGCGTCGCCGACCTGCGCGGCAAGACCATCGCCCTCAACAAGGGCTCGAACGTCCACTTCCTGCTGGTGCGCGCCCTGGCGCAGGCGGGCGTGCCCTATGACGGGGTGAAGCTCGCCTTCCTGGCGCCGGCGGACGCCAACGCCGCCTTCGTGCGCGGCTCCGTCGACGCCTGGGCGATCTGGGATCCGTATCTCGCCGCCGCCGAGCGCGCCACGGGCGCCCGGGTCCTGGCCGACGGGCAGGGGCTCGCCCCCAACCGCCAGTTCTACCTGTCCCGGCGGGGCTTCACCGATTCCAGCCCGGAGATCGTGTCGGCCGTGCTCAAGGCGATCGGTGAGGTCGATGCCTGGGCGGAGGGCCACGCGGACGCCGTGGCGGCGGAACTCGCCCCCGCGGTGGGCATCCCCGCGCCGGTTCTCGGCGTCGCCCTGGGACGGCTGTCCTACGGCGTCGCGCCCCTCGACGCCGCGGCGGTCGCCGACCAGCAGAAAGTCGCCGACGCGTTCCACGGGCTGGGCCTCCTGCCGCGACCGATCCGGGTCGCCGACGCGGTCTGGACGCAGCCCGAGCGCCGGGCCGAGAATCGGGCGGAGACTCGCTGATGCGCAACGCCAAGCTCGATCGCCTCGGCGACACGGCCCTGCCCTGGCTCCTGCCGGCGGCGCTCCTTCTCGGCTGGCAGGCCGCGGTCTCGGCGGGCCTCGTCTCCAACCGCTTCATGCCGGCGCCCCTCGACGTGGTCCGGGCCGGCTGGGAGGCCGGGCGGACCGGGGAGCTCTGGACCAATCTCGGCGTCAGCACCCTGCGGGCGCTCGCGGGCTTCGTGATCGGCGGCGGCATCGGCTTCGCGCTCGGCCTCGCCAACGGCCTGTCGCGCCTGTCGGAGCGGCTCACCGACACCTCGGTGCAGATGGTGCGCAACGTGCCCCACCTGTCGCTGATCCCGCTGGTGATCCTGTGGTTCGGCATCGGCGAGGAGGCCAAGCTGTTCCTCGTGGCGCTCGGCGTGTTCTTCCCGATCTACGCCAACACCCTGCACGGCATCCGCTCGGTGGATCCGGGCCTCGTGGAGATGGGCCGGGTCTACGGCATGTCCCGCAGCGAGCTGTTCGCCCGGGTGGTGCTGCCCGGCGCCCTGCCGTCGATCTTCGTCGGCCTGCGTTACGGCCTGGGCATCATGTGGCTGACGCTGATCGTCGCCGAGACGATCTCGGCCTCGTCGGGGCTCGGCTACATGGCCATGCAGGCGCGCGAGTTCATGCTGGTCGACGTCGTGGTGCTGGCGATCCTGATCTACGCGGCCCTCGGCAAGCTCGCCGACGCCCTGACCCGCCAGCTCGAGCGCACCTGCCTCGCCTGGAATCCCGCCTACAGGAGCGCCTGATGCTGCTCGACGCCGTCCGCCGCGAGGCGCTCCCCGACGCCGGATCGGCACCCCGTCAGGCCGGGGGATCCGCATCGTCACGCCCGCCCGCGGAGCCCGCAGGCCGCGGCATCGCCGTCACCGTCCGCGACCTGCACAAGAGCTTCGACGGCACCGCCGTCATCGAGGGCCTGAACCTGTTCCTGCCGGCCGGCGGGTTCACCGCGGTGGTGGGCCGCTCCGGCTGCGGCAAGAGCACCCTGCTGCGCCTGATCCTCGGGCTGGAGACGCCCACTGGCGGCCGGATCGATCAGGAAGGGCCGGCGACGTCGCCCCGCCGGTCGGAGCCGCCGAAGCGGATCATGTTCCAGGAGCCGCGCCTCCTGCCCTGGGCGCGGGTCGTCGACAACGTCGCGGTCGGCCTGTCGGGCCTCGGCTCCCGGGCCGAGCGCCGGGAGCGGGCGCTCGCGGCGCTCGCCGAGGTCGGGCTCGGCGACAAGGCGGGACAATGGCCCGCGACCCTGTCGGGGGGCCAGCGGCAGCGGGTGGCGCTGGCCCGGGCGCTGGTGAGCCGGCCGGGCCTGCTCGCCCTCGACGAACCCCTTGGCGCCCTTGACGCCCTGACCCGCATCGGCATGCAGGACCTGATCGAGCGGATCTGGCAGGCGCAGGGCTTCACGGCGCTGCTCGTGACCCACGACGTCGCCGAGGCGGTGGCGCTGGCCGACCGCATCCTCGTGGTGGAAGCCGGGCGGATCGCCCTCGACCTGCGGGTCGACGTGCCGCGCCCGCGCCGACGCGGGGATCCGGATCTCGCACGCCTCGAAGGGCGTATTCTCGATCATCTTCTGGGCGCGCCGCAGGCCGCCTGACCCGCAACGGAGCTTCCCGATGACCGCATCGCACGACGGGCGCGCCGACGTCCTCTGGTTCCTGCCGACCCACGGCGACGGGCGCTATCTCGGTGCCCAGGAGGGCGCCCGGGACGTGTCGCTCGGCTACCTCCAGCAGATCGCGCAGGGCGCCGACGCCCTCGGCTATTACGGCGTGCTGCTGCCCACCGGGCGCTCCTGCGAGGATTCCTGGATCGTCGCCTCGGCCCTGGCGCCCCTGACCCGGCAGCTGCGCTTCCTCGTGGCGGTGCGGCCGGGCCTGATGGAGCCCTCGGCCGCCGCCCGCATGACCGCGACCCTCGACCGGATCTCCGGCGGGCGCCTGCTGATCAACGTCGTCACCGGCGGCGACCCGGTGGAGCTCGCCGGCGACGGCGTGTTCCTGTCCCACGACGAACGCTACGCCGTCACCGACGAGTTCCTGACGATCTGGCGCGGCCTGCTGGCGGGGGAGACCGTGACCTTCCAGGGGGCGCATCTGCGCGCCGAGAACGGCCGGCTGATCTACCCGCCGGTGCAGAAGCCCTATCCGCCGCTCTATTTCGGCGGCTCCTCGCCCGCCGGGATGGCGGTGGCGGCCGAGCATTGCGACGTCTACCTCACCTGGGGCGAGCCGCCGGCGCAGGTCGCGGAGAAGATCGCCGCCGCCCGGCAGGCCGCCGAGGCGAAGGGCAAGACCTTCTCGTACGGCATCCGCCTGCACGTTATCGCCCGGGAGACGGAGAGCGAGGCCTGGGACGCAGCCGAGCAACTGATCTCGAAGCTCGACGACGCCACCATCGCCAAGGCGCAGGAGACCCTGAAGCGGCAGGATTCCGTCGGCCAGAGCCGCATGATGGCCCTCCACGGCGGCAAGCGCGACAAGCTGGTGGTGTCGCCCAACCTCTGGGCCGGCGTCGGCCTCGTGCGCGGCGGTGCCGGGACGGCTTTGGTCGGCTCGGCCGATCAGGTCGCCGACCGGATGAAGGAGTACATCGATCTCGGGATCGACCGCTTCATCCTCTCGGGCTACCCGCACCTGGAGGAGGCCTACCGCTTCGCCGAGCTGGTCTTCCCGAAGCTGCCGCTGCGCGCCACCACGGGTCGCCCGGCCACCAATGCCCGCAACGACGGCCCGTTCGGGGAGATCGTCGCCAACGACATCGTGCCCAGCCGCCGCGTCGGCGCGCACTGACCGGAGGATCGGGCCGCCCTCCGGGACCGGGCATGGCTGATCTGCATTCGCGCTGCCCGGGTGTCATGGTGACGCCATCCTTGGCGTCCATCCGCCCCGCCCATCGCCGCGCGCCGTACGCGCGCGGCCGGGACGAGTGAAGGATGTCCATGACTTCGACCAAGACGGCCCTGCTGGCCATCGGTCTCTGCCTCGGCCCCGCCGCGGCCTTCGCGGAGCAATCCCCGGCCCGGGAAGCGCTCAAGCAGTACTGCACCGGCGACTACATGGATTTCTGCAGCGCCTACGCGCCGGGCGGCCCGGAAGTCGAAGCCTGCTTCAAGGCCAATCTCAAGAAGCTCTCGCCCAACTGCTCGGCGGCGATCACCGCCTACAAGAAGGAGCAGCGGGCGACCAAGCGCTTCAGCGAGGCGCGCTGAACCGTCACCGCACGGCGACGCCCAGAGGCGCGCCGCTGCAGTCGAGATGCGCCGGGTTGGTCGAGACCACCCCGGCATTGCACCCCGCCTGCGTCCCGACATAGAGGGGCGTCCCGCCGGATCCGGGCCGCGCGAGGTAGCCGATCGGCCGCGTGCCGGCGTCGAGATGGCGGGGATTGCTGGTGACGAGGCCCACATCGAGCCCGGCCGCCGTGCCGACATAGACGGGCGGGTCGCCGGGGTTACCCGGTTGCGCCAGCGTGGCGCCGATCGGCGCCGTGGCGCAGCCCTTGTACCCCGGGTCGATCGTCACCTCGCCGGCGTTGCAGCCGCCCTGCGTGCCGACATAGAGCGCCGTACCGGGCGCCCGGGGGGCCGGGGGCGGCGCGACGGCCGCCTGCGGCGCGATAGCAGCCCGCGGCGCTTGGGCGGCCCGCGGCGCTTGGGCAGCCTGCGGCGCTTGAGCGGCCGGCCCGCCGCCGAGCGCCGTCCGCAGGGCCGCGATCCCCGCCTTGACGTCCTCCAGCGTGCCGACCACCACGTAGCAGGTGTAGCTGTGCGCCCCGGCCGGGACGTTGTTCTCGCGGAAGACGCAGTTCCACTTCACCGTCGCGTTGCCGGGGCCCGGCAGGGTCGCGAAGTTGAACCGGCCGTAGCCCGCGTTCGGCACGCTCGGCTGGGGGAGGGCGGGGCTGTACACGCCCATGGCCCGAGAGGCGTCGGCATTGGCCAGGATCACCGGCACGCCCTGCTCGGCCGGCCCGC
>NZ_BACT01001033.1:0-4764 GCF_000333255.1 Methylobacterium sp. B1
CGGGAATGCGAATTTTTATTCCCGATTCCGCGTCAGATCGTCGCAGTTTTCGATAAAAATTCAACGATCTCAATTGCTTGAGTGGAATGAGGGTCCGGCTTGTTTTGCGCCGCAAAACAAGGTCAATTTTTGCGCGCTCTCGTGCTGCAGCGCAAAGATCGCGTCTTCGCGATGCTGTCGAGAGGCACGGGGCCCCAGCGAAGACGGCGCTCGATGCGAAAGCGCCTGGAGCGCGCCCTGGGAAAGGCAAGCCCGGTCAGTTTTTGCGCATTCGCCGAATTCGAGAGAACTCGACACGTATCGGCAGCCAGATACCGATTGACACGAAGCACATCTCTGTAATCCTAAAGGCAGGCGCCGACGTCCAAGGCGCCTCGACGCTGAGATCAGACAATAGATCGAGCAGAATAAACTTCTTCTTGAATCTCAATCAGGAGAACGATCATGCAGGACAGCATCGATACCGTCCGCGAGCTGAGCGCCACCGAGCTTGACCAGGTGGGCGGCGGCCTCGGGGTCGGCCTCACCGTCGGCCTGGGGGTCGACGCAAGCCAGGAACTCGGTGCGGTCTCGGGGGTCGTCGGCCAAGCGGGCAGCCTCGTGAGCGGCTTGGTGGGCAGCGTGCTCGGCGCGGTTGGCGGCCTCGTAGGCGGCGTGACCGGCGCCCTTCGCTGACGGAGGAGAATCGGGAGGGCGGCCGCGAGGCCGCCCTCCTCAGGCGCCCGAGGGCGATGAAGCCGGAACCGACTGGCCCGCATGGACAGCACGCCCGAGACCATCACGTACGCCACCAGCGGCAGTTCCGGACATCTCTCCGGCCGTCCCGAGCTGACCTGCTGCGCACCGGGCGACCGCGGTCTCCCGGAGATCACCTTCATCGACTTCCGCTTCGCCACCGGGGGGTGGAGCACGCATGCGGTCTCCGGTCTCGAAGTCGCCGCCAGCACGCAGCCCGCGGGGGCGCATCACGAGGTCGATTACGAGATCGCGGCGCGGTTGAGCGACCGCGAGGGCCTGCTGGTCCGGCGCCCCGGTCTGCACGGCACGACCCGTTGGGTCGGCCCGTACACCGGCCGGGTCCTGTCCTTCTCGGCGGCGGCCGTCGAGCGCCTCGCGGAAGCGCCGATCGGGAAGATCGCGTTTGCGACCGACGGGCGCGACCTCCGCGCCTGCCGGAGCACCTGTCACATCCTCAGCGCGCTGAGCTGCGCGCATCGGGACGATCCTTCGCCCGACCCGCTTTTGATCGAGAGCCTCCATCTGGCGGTCCTGCGCTCGGTCATCGCGGTCCGCACGGCGGGCCGGTCGGCCGGACCCGATCTGTCGGCATCGCAGGCCGGGCGCGCCTGCGCGTATATCCGGGAACACCTGGACCGAGAGATCACCGTGTCGGCCCTGGCCGGGATCGTCGGGCTCAGCGAGGGCTACTTCATCCGGGCCTTCCGCCAGAGCACCGGGGTGACGCCGTACCAGTACATCATGCGCGAGCGCGTCGGCCGGGCCGAGGCCCTGATCCGCTCCGGCGCGGGGTCCATGGCGGAGGTCGCCGCGCGGTCGGGCTTCACGAGCGCCGGCGCCATGAGCCGGACGTTCCGGAAGCTGGTCGGGCGCTCGCCGACCGGGCGCACGGCCGGCCGACGCGCCTGAGCGCCTAGCCGGCGGCCCGCCCCGTCGCCCCGCGAAACAGGTCCTCCATCTCGCGCCGGACGCGGATCGCCTCCTGGTCGGCCTCGTACGCGACGTCGCTCCAGCGCACGGCCCGGCCGGCGGGCACGTCGGTCTTGAGGACCATGTTGTGGGCGAGCCCGATCGGCAGGGCGTCCTGCGCCAGGGACTCCGCCGCCGGCATCAGCTTGCCGTAGACGGTGAACCCGCCCTCGCCGTCGAGCCGCTCGCCCGCCCGCAGGGCGCGCTTGGCGGTGGCGGCGACGTCGCCGCGCCAGTCGCCGGTGGCACCCGTGGCCTCGCCGCGGACCGCGATGGAAGCCACCGAGATCCCGAGCTCCAGCCCGATCAGGTGATAGGGCTTGTAGGTGGCGGCGAACCGGCCGCTGGCGTCGGTCTTGAGGCCGTACTGGGCGAAGCAGTCGCGCACGTAGGGGCTCGGCGCCTCGAACACCGCGTAGACGCCCCAGCGCAGGTCCCGGAACACCGGGCGCCCGTCCCGCTCGACGGACGAGACCACCTCGACGGTGCCGCGCTCGGTGAGGAGGCCGCCATCCGCCACGGGCTTCAGGATGCTCGGCAGGTCGTCGACGCCGCAGGGCGGGAAGGCGAGGCCGTCGCGCGGGGGGGTGAGCCCGCAGGCATTGGCCACCGCGGCCATCTCCAGGGCCGACTTGGTGCCGTCGAGGAAGGAGTTGAACATCTGCGGGTTGAAGTCGCCGCCCGCGACCTGGCTCTCGCTGAAGCCGTAATGGCCCCAGACCGTGTCGGGCGTGGAGGCGTGGTAGGCCGGCAGGTACTTGGTGCCCTTGCCGGCGCAGATCACCTCCAGCCCGATCGTGCGCGCCCAGTCGACCAGCTCGGCGATGAGCGCCGGCTGGTCGCCCGAGGCCATGGAGTAGATCACCCCGGCCTCGGCCGCCTTGCGCGCCAGCAGCGGCCCGGCCAGCACGTCGGCCTCGACGTTGACCATCACGATGTGCTTGGCCGCCGCGAAGGCCCGCAGCGCGTGGCGGATTCCGGCGGCCGGGCTGCCGGTGGCGTCGATGACGATGTCCACGAACGGGCTCGCGATCATCGCGTCGGCATCCTCGGTGACGAGGGTCGTGCCGGCCCGGGCGGCCTCCTCCAGCCCGCGCGCCGCGAACCGGGCCTCCTCCCAGCCGACCCGCCGCAGCGACGCGCGCGCCCGGTCGGGCGACAGATCGGCCACGGCGATCAGGTGGATCCCGGGCGTGCGTGGCGCCTGCGAGAGGTACATCGCGCCGAACTTGCCGGCCCCGATCAGGCCGACCCGGACGGGCCGGCCCTCGTCGGCGCGCCGCTGCAGCTTGGCGAAGAGGGACATGGGGCGTTCTCCCTGGGGGCGCACGGTCGGGCTCGGGTCCCGCCGCGTTTGCCGCGTTGTTTGGACCTGCACCTAGCGCGGCTCGCGATCCCGTTGAGACCCGCCGCATGACAAGACTGACATAACCGTTGCGACCGAGGGGACGCGCGCCGGACCCTGCGCCGCCCGTGTCTCCGGGTTCCGGGCTCGCCTCCGGCGCCCCGGATCGACGGCGTGAGGCGCCCGCCTGTCGCCGAAGCGATCCGGCCGACGACGATCACCGCGCCCATGTCTTTCCGCGCCAACATCTTTCCGCGTCAGGCCGGAACCGCCCGGCTCTCCACCTCCACGTCGAGCAGCCAGCGGCGGAAGGCCCGGATCTTCTCCAGGGCCCCGTCGCGCTCGCGGTAGCAGATGAAGTGCAGGTCCCGGGACAGGCTCTCGAACCGCCCGCCGCCGAGGCGCACCAGCTGCCCGGCGGCGAGTTCGTCCCGGGCGAACCGCAGGGTCTCCAGCGCCACGCCGAGCCCCTGGACGGCCGCCGAGATCACCAGCGAACCCCGGTCGAAGGCCGCGCCCGACGCGCCGGTCGGGACGGGCAGGCCGTTATGGGCGAACCAGTCCGGCCAGCGGATGGGGCTGAAGGATGAGTCCAGCCGGGTGAAGGCCCCGGCCGACCCCGCGGCCCGGGCAACCTCCGGCGTGCACAGGGCGGCGATCTCCTCCGGCCCTAGGGACTCGACGGTCAGGCCGGGCCCGCGCGGCGGCCGGCCGTAGGCGATCAGGATGTCGATCTCCTCGTGCCGGGCGAGATCCAACGGGTCGGCGCTGGTGGAAAGGCGGATGGCGATGCCGGGATGCGTCTCCACGAAGGCGGGGAGCCGGGGCCCCAGCCACTTCGCCGCGAAGCTCGGCGTGCAGTGGACGGCCAGCGACGAGGGCGGCGGCGGGCTCAGCTCGGCACAGACCGCCTCGATGGCGTCGAAGGCGCTGGAGAGCCCCGCGAGCAGGCGCTGGCCGTCGGCGGTGAGCGTCGCCTGACGGTTCGCCCGCCGGAACAGAGCCCGTCCGAACCAGCGCTCCAGGGCGCGGATCTGGTGACTCACCGCCGAGGGCGTGAGGTGCAGCTCCTCGCTCGCCCGCGCGAAGCTGCCGAGGCGCGCGGCCGCCTCGAAGGCCCGCAGGGCGGGGAAGCTCGGGATCCGGCGCATGGGACAATCCGTGAATTGAATTCACGAAAAGCGTGAAAAATCGTCGTTTGTCAACGATTGGACGCAGCACGATAGTGCCGGCCGCGCCGCGCAGACGGTGGCGAAACGATAAAGTCTAGGGAGACATCGGAATGGCACAGGGGGTCATGACCCTCGTCGAGCCCAGTATCGACGAGACGACGCGGGTCTACCGCAAGGTTACGTGGCGCCTCGTGCCGTTCCTGTTCGCCTGCTACGTCGCGGCCTATCTCGACCGCGTCAATGTCGGTTTCGCCAAGCTGCAGATGCTGAGCGACCTGCAGTTCAGCGAGACCGTCTACGGCCTCGGCGCCGGGATCTTCTTTCTCGGCTACTTCCTGTTCGAGGTGCCGAGCAACATGATCCTCCACAAGGTCGGCGCCCGGATCTGGATCGCCCGGGTCATGCTGAGCTGGGCCGTCATCTCGGCGGCCATGATGTTCGTGACCTCGCCGACCTGGTTCTACGTCCTGCGCTTCCTGCTGGGCCTCGCCGAGGCGGGCCTGTTCCCGGGCGTGATCCTCTACCTGACCTACTGGACCC
>NZ_BACT01001032.1:0-5530 GCF_000333255.1 Methylobacterium sp. B1
CGCACCGGGGGCTCCCCTCGGCGTCGAACCGTGGCGCTGGGCCCTGATCCTCGGGGGCGCCCTGGCGGCCCTGGGCAGCATCCTGTTCGCGGGGCTGCCGGAATCGCCGCGATGGCTGGCCTCGGTCGGGCGACCCGTCGAGGCCGACGGGGCGTGCCGCCGGTTCGAGCGCGCGGCCGGCCGGGCGCCGGTCGTCGGAGCAGCCGACCTCGCCTCAGCGCCGGCGATACACGGGCCGGCGATACACGGGCCGGCGGGCTTTCGCGCCCTGTTCACCGGGACGCGCCAGACGCGCCAGACGGCCCTGTTCGTGGGCCTCTTCACGCTCGCCCCCCTGGCGACGATCGCCTTCCCGCTGCTCAGCGCCGTCGTGATGGTGGAGAAGGGCTTCCGGGTCGATCAATCCCTCGCCTTCGCCGCGCTGTCGATGCTCGGCCCGCCGCTGGGCACCCTCCTGACCGCGCTGGTGATCGACCGGCTCGAGCGGCGCGCCTGCCTGACGGCCCTGGCGGCCGCGATGGCGGCCCTGGGCACGGCCTTCGCGGCGAGCGGCACGTTCCTGACGCTGGTTCTCGTCGGCATCGCCTTCAACACCGCCGCGGCGACCTACGGCAGCGTCCTCGCCGTCTACGCCACGGAACTCCTCCCGACGCCGCTGCGGGCCTCGGCCATGACCTGCGCCTGGGCCGGCGGCCGGGTCGCCGCCGCCCTGGCGCCGCTCATCCTCCTGCCGGTCCTTTCGGCCTACGGACCGCACGCGATGTTCGCGGTGATCACGATCGTCCTCGGGGCCAGCGCCGCGCTGCTGCTTGCCGGACCGCGCGGCCTGTCCGGCCGGGCCGTTGCATAGGCCGCGCGGGGACGCCCCGCATCGTCAGGCCCGATCGGCGTCGGTTGCCAATCCGGCAAGATTCACACGATAGAGTTGCACAGGCGCTGGGACAGCGCCGCCGGGCCGGACGGGAGTGTCACACGTGTTGAGCCCGGTGCTCGTCCCAAGCCTCGTCGAGACGACCAATCACGTCGAGCCCAAGCAGGCCTTCGAATTCTGGCGCTGCACGGCCCTGGCCGCTTTCGGCGACATCGGCCGGCGGCATCCCCGGGAGCGCTTCGCGGCCAAACGCCTGACCGTGGCGTCGGCCGGCTGGTCGCTGACCCATACGGTCAGCAGCCCGGTGGAGCTGGAGTTCCGGTCCCGGCACGTCGACCGGAACGCCCGCGCGATGGTGGTGATCGGCCTCGGGCTCGACGGCATCGGCTATCACGAGCAGCACGGCCGCGGCGCCCAACTGAACCCCGGTGATATCAGCTTCCTGTCGCGGAACCGGCCCTTCGTGGCCGGCACCCAGAGCGCCTACGGCGAGATCCGGCTCGCCGTGCCGCGCGAGGTCTTCGAAGCCTGGGTCGGCGATGCGGACGCCTTCGCGGGCCGCAGCCTCAACCCGCACCCGGCCGGGGTGGCGTTCCGGACGCGCCTGTGCACCGTGGCCGCCTCCATCGCCTGGATGTCCGAGGGCGAGGCACAGACTGCGATCGAGGGCGTGCTGCACCTTCTCGGCCACCTCGTCGACGGCACGGCCCGGCGCACGAAGCCCGCGGAGGTTTCGCAGGCGGCGGTGGTCTCGCTCGCCCGCGCCCATATCGCGCGCCGGATGCACGATCCCGACCTGGCCCCGCAGGACATCCAGAGGGCGCTGGGCCTGTCCCGGACGAGCCTGTACCGCGCCTTCGCGGAGACCGGCGGCATCGCGACGGCGATCCGCGACGCGCGCCTCGACCTCGCGCGCCGACGGCTGGAAGCCGCCCGCGACGGCAAGGTGCGGATCGCCTCGATCGCCTATGCGTGCGGGTTCACCGACGTGCCGACCTTCAACCGCGGGTTCCGCAAGCGCTTCGGCCTGGCACCGGGCGACCTCCGGCCCGCGCAGCCTCAGGCGAACCGCGTCAGCCCGCGGCAGCCAGATCCGCCGCGCCCCTGACCTGGGCGGGGAAATCGAACACCGCGTCCGCATGGGCGATCGTCGCCGGGCGATGGGCCACGATGACCCGCGTCATGCGCAGGTCCCGCAGAGCCTCGGCGATCACCGCCTCGGTGGCCTCGTCGAGATGGCTCGTAGCCTCGTCGAGGAACAGGATCTCGGGCCGCCGGTAGAGGGCGCGCGCCAGCACGATGCGCTGCTTCTGGCCCCCCGACAGGGTCGAGCCCATGTCGCCGACGAGGCTCTCGAAGCCCATCGGCATGCGGCGGATATCGTCCAGGATCGCGGCCCGGGCCGCACATTCGGCGATCCAGCCGGCATCCGGATGCTCGTCGAAGGCAGCGATGTTCTCGGCGATGGAGCCCGCGAACAGGCCGTCGTTCTGCATCACGCCGGCGATCCGGCGGCGGTAGGATCCGGCGGCGGTGCGGATGTCCTGGCCGTCGGCGGCGACGATCCCCTCGGTCGGGGGCGTCAGCCCCATCATCACCTTCATGAGCGAGGTCTTGCCGCATCCCGAGGGACCGGTGATCGCGAAGCAGGCGCCGGCCCGGACCGACAGCGAGACCCCGCGGAAGATCCAGGGCTCGTCCGCGCCGTAGCGCAGCGCCAAGCCTACGCCGGCGAGCGCCCCGGCCTTCAGGGCGACGACCGGCGCCGCGGGCGGCGCGGCGGCAGCGAGATCCTGTTCCTCGGGCTCGCACAGCACGATGTCGGCGAGCCGGTCGGTCTGCACGTCGAGCATGCGCAGCTTGAACCACGCGTCGATCAGGCTGCCGATCCGCGTGGCGAACTGGTCGCGATAGGCCAGGAACGCCACCAGCATGCCGAGCGACAGCGACCCGCCGATCACGGCGCGGGCGCCCAACACCAGCAGGATCAGGCGGTCGAGGCCGAACAGGAACTCGTTCGCACGGCCGAACACGAGGTCGAGGCGCTGCAGCCGCAGCCGGGCGTTCAGGGCCGTGACGAAGTGGTTCATCCAGGCGCCGCCGCGCCGCTCGCGCAGGTCGAGGAGCTTGACGCTCGCCATGCCGCGGACCGTCTCGATGAAGTGCGTCTGCTGGCGGGCCTCGGCCACGAGGGCCTCCTCGCTGCCCTCGCGATAGGCGCCGTAGGCGAAGACCCGGAGGATCGCGTTGAGTGCCGTCGAGGCCAGAACCACGGCGACCAGCCAGCCGCCATAGACCATCAGCATGGCCAGCATCCCGACCGCCATGAGGCCGTCGAGGACGGCCTGGACGAGGTCGGTCGTCAGGCCCTTCTGGATGGTGGCCAGGGAGCCGAACCGGGAGATCACGTCGCCGACATGGCGCTTCTCGAAATAGTCGAGGGGCAGCCGCGACAGGTGGTCGAACAGGCCGGCCGACCATTGGTAGTTCAGCCGGGTCCCGGCCAGCATGATCGCCCAGGTCCGGGCGATGCTGAGGCCGAGCTGGAGCAGCAGCAGCAATCCGAGGCCGATCGCCACCACGAGGAGCAGGTCGTGGTCGGCATTCACGATCACCTCGTCGATCACGACCTGCGAGGCGATGGGCATCAGCAGGGCGACGAGTTCGATCCCCAGGGAGAGGGCCAGCACCTGGGCCAGGGCGGCGCGGATGCCGGACATGTTGCGGAACAGGTCGCGCAGCCGCAGGCCCGGGGTGGCCCGCTCGCGCTTGAAGCCCGGGTTCGGCACCGCCTCCAGGGCGACACCGGTGAATTCCCGCGAGGCTTCCGCGAGGCTGATCCGGCGCCGGCCGCGACCCGGATCGTTGATGACGAGGCCGCCGCGCTCGACCCGGGTCAGCACCACGAAATGGTTGAGGCCCCAGTGCAGGATGCAGGGGAGCCGGAGCCGGGGCAGATCCGTGAGTTCGACCCGCAGGGCGCGGGCGGTCAGGCCCTGGGCGCCGCAGAGGTCGATCAGGTTGCGCAGGGTCATGCCCTTGAGCGACAGGGGATGGCGCCGCCGCAGCGTGGCGAGGTCGAGCTGGCGGCCGTGATAGGCCAGGACCATGGCGAGGCAGGCCATGCCGCATTCGGCAGCCTCGGCCTGGAGGACGACCGGCACCCGGCGGCGAAGCCCGAAGTCCAGCCGGGCGGCACGGGATGGCGCCGTCACGGGGCCGCCTTCCGGACCGGCAGGGCGTCGAGGCCGCCGCGCGTGACGAGGGCGAGGCTTTCCCGGACATGCGCGACGGGATCGAGCAGCCAGCGGTAGAGCGACCGCTTCTCCAGGGCGATATCGGCCTCGACCCGCATGCCCGCCTCGAGGCTGCGCCGCTCGCCATAGGCCAGCACGGTGTCGGAATCGGGCCGGACGACGATGCGGTACAGGTCGGTCCCCTCCCCCCGGGCGGAGGCGCGGCGCGCGAAATCCGGGGCATCATCGCTGCCCAGCGGCGCCCGCGTGACCTCGGTGACGACGCCGCGATGCAAGCCGAAGCGCTGGAACGGGAAGGCGGCGTAGCGCAGCATCACCGGCGCGCCGGCCTCGGCGAAGCCGATGGCCGACGAATCGACGAACAGGTTGGCCTGGAGGCGCCCCGCGCTCGGCAGCAGGGTCAGGAGCGTCGCCCCGGCCGCCACGGTCTGGCCGACCTGCGCGCGGATCGACGTCAGGGTCCCGGCCTCCGGTGCCCGGACCTCGATGGCGCGGCGCGCCTCGCTCTCGGCCTTCTGCTGCGCCAGCTGGGCGGCGGTCCGGTCGAGGTCGGCGAGGTCGCGGGCCAGCCGGTCGTCGTAGGCGGCGAGCTGGGATTTCGTGTCGGCGAGCTTGCCGTCGACCTGGAGGCGGCTCTGCTGGAACTGCGCGAGCTGCGCGCTCGCCTGCATGTAGAGGTAGTTCTGGCTCTGGAGATCGGCGGCGCGGGCGAAGCCGCGCGCCACGGCGTCGGCGAGTTCCTCGACCCGCGACCGGAGCGGCGGCACCAGCTTCTCCTGCAGGTCGATCTGCTTGGCGAGCTGGGCGGATTGCTCGCTCAGATTCGCCACCTGCTCCCGGAGGGCCTGGCGCTCCGTCCCGGCCAGATCGGCCCGGGCGGCCCGCTGCCGCTCCACGCTCTGCCGCTGGCGCTCCAGCTCGGCGATCACCCGTTCCTGCGTAGGCCCGCTCGCCGACACGGCGTCGAGGTCGATCGTGTACAGGAGCTGCCCGCGGGCGACCTTGTCGCCCTCGCGCACCCCCGTCGAGCCGACGCGGCCGGCGACCGGGCTGGCGAGACTGATCAGACCGATATCGGGCGCGAGCAGGCCGACGGCGTGGATGCGGCGGGTATAGGTGCCCTGCCAGGCATAGAGGCCGACGGCCGCCACCATGGCCACGCAGGACAGGGCCACGATGCGGATCGGCAAGGGCTGGATGATCTGCGCCTCGCCCAGCCACGCATTGCGTCGTGCCTCTATAACTTCCAGTCGAAAGAGCGGACTTGGCACCCGGCTAAAGCAACCTTCCCAGAACGAGACCACATCTTCGAGGATAGCACGCCTCGGCGTCATCCGGCTTGTTCGGTCGCATCGTACGAGTGCTGTGTTCACACTGCACGGGAATGCGAATTTTGTATTCC
>NZ_BACT01001031.1:0-5278 GCF_000333255.1 Methylobacterium sp. B1
GATGGCGCCGCGGTGCATCACGGCGATCCGGTCGCAGATCGTGGCGGCCACCCGCAGGTCGTGGGTGATGAACAGCATCGCCAGGGACAGGCGCTGCTTCAGATCCTCCAGCAGGTCCCCGGCCTCCTCACCGGCAACACCGCCTACGTGCTGCAGGGCGGCCTCGTGGTGTCGGCGCTGGCCCTCCTGATCGATGCCGGCTTCCGCCATGTCGAGCGCGGGGCGGCACGCCGGGCTGGATTTCGTTCCTAGACGCGACTAAAACGCCAGCGGGGCCGTACGCGCGGCCCTGGGGCGTGGAACCCCCTGTCTGATGGTTGGTGCCGACCAGAACGGCACCCGCATCCTTGGCCATACGGTCGGGGAGCCTGCGACGCATGTCCAGGCGTTCCGGCGCTAAAGGTCGTAGGGACCGTTCAGACACGGTTTTCCAACTCCCCGACTCGGGATGGTCGAAGGCTCGTTCGCGGGGGCGCACCGCGGATCAGAGCCCGCCGGGGGGATGGACCATGGGCTCCAGCGATCCCGAAACGCGCGGACGTCAGCTCGCCCGGCTGCGCGCGGCCTACGAGGGCCGTCCGGGGCGGTCGGACCGCGCCGGCAGTGGCGCGCGGCACTCGCGGGCGCTCTTGGGACGGATCCTCGTGGTGCTCGGCGGCCTGCCGGACGGGACCGGCTTGCCGGTGATCGGTCCGGGCGGGGACGGACGCGCCCGCTCGTAGCATCGGCCCGCCCACGCGCCGGAATCGCGCGGCATGACCGGCCCCAGACGCACGGCGGGCCAGGCGCATATGGACCGCCAGCCGGCCCGGCAGCGATGGCGACGCGCAGATCGAGCGACAAAAACTGTCAAAATCCAAACATATTGAATATTTAAACTCGCTATAACAATATTAACTCGACGCACACGATTCGTTCGGCCGTCGTCCAATTGCGCGATCGATGCCGACCGGTCTTGAAAGCGTCGGACTGGGAGGTCGTCATGACACGAAGGACCATCCACACAGCATTCGCCCCAGGACTCTCCGCTGTCGCGCTCGTCCTGATGCTGCCCGCTGCCATAACGGCCCGCGCCGAGGACATGCCGCGACAGGGCGATTTCAGAATCACTTACACATCGACAAATATCTCTGCGCCAAAACCTGTCGCCATCGGCGACAATCGAACGGCTTCGGCGACGATCAACATGATGACCGCCGTCAACGAATCGGGCGGGCGGCTCCTGCACAACATGGCCGGACGCTGCACCTCCGCCCCGCTGATCGACACCGCCGCCAAGACCCTCGAGAATCACGGCTATTGCGACTACGTCGACGCCGACGGCGACCACGTCTTCGAGAAGTGGGACTATCCGGTCCAGCCCCTGGGCGCGGTCAACGAGGGCACGGGCGAGTGGATCGGCGGAACCGGCAAGTACGCCGGCATCTCCGGGACCATGAAGATCCGCTCCCGACGGCTGAACTCCCTCACGGACGGCGCCATCCAGGTGGTCGGCGAGAAGCTCGGCAGCTACAGCTTCACCAACGCGGTGGCCAGCGCGAAGCGGGACTGACAGGTTCGGGGCGACGGGACAGGCGGGCCGACTTGGCGGTAAGACGCCGTTCATGACGCCCGCCGACCGAGACCGGTTCGAAAAATGCCTCGCCCTCGCCGCCCAGGGCGCCACGATGGGCGAGCGCGCGGCCGCCCGGGCCGCCGCCGAGCGCATCGCCCGGGGCGCGGGCCTCACCTTCGCCGAGGCGGCCGAAGGGCTCCGGCGGACGGGACAGGAATCCGCCCACCGGGCGACCCGTCCGCCACCGCCCCGGCGGTCCTATCCCTGGGCGCAACCCAAGGCGCCGGTGACGCCCATCACGGTCGAGGAACTGCTCCACCAGAAGGCCGAGACGGAGGCGTGGCAGAAGCGGTCGGCGGCCGCCGCCGACCGCCGCCGGAAGCGGGAGCGCGCCGACCAGGACGCCTACGTGGCGGAGCAGCGCGCCCGGCAGGCGGAGCGCGACCGGGACTGGGCCCGCACCCGCACGGATCCTCCGGCCGCGCCGGGGGACGAGGCCTGAGCGTCCCTCGGCCGGCGGAGAGCCGTCTCAGCGGCGGGGCTGCGGACGCGCGCTCCGGTGCGCCCGCACCCGGCGATGGCGCGGGGCGACCCGCGGCGTGGCCTGCGGCGCCGCTGCGGCGGCCGGGGGACCGGGCGCGACGCCGTCATGGGCCGCGACGATCCGGCGGGCCTCCTCGACGCTCATGTCGCAGGCGCTCGTCATGCCCTGCAGGGCGCCCAGGGCGCGGTTGTATTCGGGAAGGTTGGTGCATCCGGGAACGCCCCACGCCCAGGCGGGAGCCGGCACTATCCCCACCGCCGCCAGCACGAGGGCGACAAGACCGTTCCTGATCGACACGGATGCTCCTCCGCTCCCCGAGACCTGGATTCCGGCCCCCGGCGGGGAAACGCGGTCACACCGGTGGCGGGTTCACCGCCGCCGGGTCAGGCCCCGCCGCACATGTGCTGGGAGTCGGGCAGAGTCCAGGAATCCAGCGTGCGCAGGTTGGTCGTCGTATACATCTTGCCGCGATCGTCGCCCTTGGGGCAGCCGGTCGGCAGGGCGACGAGGCAGGTCATCACCCGATCGCCAACCCGCGACCGCGCGATCGCGTCGATATAGGCGTAGGAGACGCCGTAGACGCCGTTCTTGAGATCGACGCTCGTCCCCTCGTCGATCCCGTCGCCCTTCGGCTTCACGAGCTTGTCGCTGAACCGCGTCCCGATCCGCGAGATCGTGGTCGCCACGCAGGTGCCGACCCGTGTCGGCATCTGCGCCGCGGCGGTGCCGGGGGCGAGCCCGAGACCGACGACGAGCGCGCCCGCCAGAACCACACCCGCCCGGCCCCCCATCAGGCGGCTTCGAGCAGGAAATTGGCCCGCCGGAACATCAGCTCGCGCCGGTAGAGGTAGACGCCGCCCCGCCGCATCGCCGCATGCGCCGCGTCCGCATCGAACCCGTACGGCTTGTCCCGCGCGGTATCGATGCAGCCCACATACATCCAGTGCACACCGTCGATGATCGCCGGGATCGGCTGGTCTTGTCGGACGGCGCAGAACTGCTCACCGTCCGTGGCCGCCACGAAAATGTAGAAGGTCTTCCGCGCGCACATCCGAACCTCCAGAGGTCTCGGGGGTGTAACCGCAAGGCAACGGTCAAGCGATAAACTGATTCCGCCGCAATAGTCAAGCTTCTGCCACATTTTCGTCACGCCCGAGACAGAACCGGCGCAGCCTCACACCCGCCACCCTTCGAGTATCGGCCGTGCCCGAGAGCCCGCCCCGTCCGGCGCGCCACCCATCGCGAACGAGGCATGACCCGGCAAGGTCCGGCGCCGGCTCGGATCCATCGACGGCTCGGCCCCGTCGGACCGTCGCATCGGCCGCGCTCCTTCGCCCAGCTTCAGGCAGCCGCACATTCCCTGCGCCCGACGGTGGACCACCCCGGCGCGAAGGCCGGAAACCTCAGACAACAGCGCAGACCGATAAGCCTTCGGATCCGTCTCTCTAAGATCTCAATAAAATTTTGTATGCATAATAAGAGGGTTACCGGACATGCGAACAAGTATTGACAGGCCATAATGTACGAGTAGTCATAAGGACCGAGCGAGGTTGCCGGGACCAGAGATGCGATCGATCGCGTGGCCGAAAGACCAAGACCATCTCGAATCGACGATCAGCGAGGTCGCGGTGCGCGTCGTCACGGCCTACCTGTCGAACAACGCAATTCCTCATACCAGCCTGCCGCCGCTTCTGGCCACCGTGCACGGCGCCCTGTTCGCACTGACAGACCGGCCGAAGGCCGCCGAGATCCCCTATGAGCAGCCGACCCCCGCGCAGATCCGTCGGTCGGTCCGCCCGGACGGCATCGTCAGCTTCATCGACGGCCGATCTTACAAGACCTTGAAGCGGCATCTCACGGCGCATGGGCTGACGCCGGCCTCGTATCGCGCGCGCTACGGGCTGCCGGAGGACTACCCGATGACCGCACCCGGCTATGCCGAGCGACGCTCGGAAATCGCCAAGGCGATCCGGCTCGGCCGCAACGCGGCCTGACCGGCGCGATCCCCGGCGCCCCCCGGCTGCCGCGCGGCACCCCGACCGCGCCCGCGCACGATGGCCGGGCGAGCTCCCGCCGGGAGCCTCACCGGGCTCGGCGGACCAGCCTCGCGCTCGCCCGTGAACCGATCGTCCGCGTGGACGTAGATACCCCGGACCTATGACGCGCGCCGGCGATGCTGGAACCGTCCGCTGGGACGGCGCGATCAGGCGAGGGGAATACGGGCATGAAGGGTCTGTCGGGCTGCGTCGTCATCCTGTCCCTGCTCGGCGGGGGAGCGGCCTCCGCACAGACCGTCCTGGCGCCATCCGGCGACTCGGCCGTGACGCAGCCCGGTGGGACGGCCGGTCGCTCCGCACGACGCAACATCCGGGAGGCCTACCGCAACGGCGACGTGATCGGCCATCGGCCCGGCCCGGTCGCTCCCGTATCGCAGCGCGATCGATCTCGGCACACGCAACCGCGCTTCTAGCCGGCGGCTGCGGACCCTATCAGCGCGGCGCGCGCCCAGGCCGGCTTCGCTCCGTCGGCGGAACGAGCGGGAGGCAGGGCCGTCCGCGGCAGCCGGCCGGCCTGCGCGGCGCCGGATCTCGTGTGACCCGCGACAGCAGCGCATCGTGCGTTTGTGAGCGCCGCCACGTTTCCCGGTTCGAGGCGCGCAGCTATGGCGGTGCGGCACCGGTTGCGCGCACGCTCCGGTCGGGAGAGGACACACGCCCGTGATGGACGCCCGCCTGCAGGCTGCGACGCCCTCCGATAGCGCCGCGCCCGCGGCCGGATCGGTGGTGGCCGTCACGCGGCGGCTCGATACCCTCCCGATCACGCGGCTCCACGTGGCGGCGCTCGCTGTCTGCACGCTGGGCCTGTTCACCGACATCGCCGAGGTCGCCTTGAGCAACGCCTTGGCGGCCATCTTCCTCGCACCGCCCCCACACATGCCACGGGGCAGCCTCTCGCTGCTCCTCGCCTCCGTCTTCGCCGGTGGGGCGGTGGGCGCCCCCTTCTTCGGGATCCTGGGTGATCGCTTCGGCCGCAGGCGCGCCCTTCAGGCCTCCCTGGCGCTGATGGCCGCCGGATCTCTGGCGGCCGGCGCGAGCCAGGGGCTCACGGCGCTGACGCTCGCCCGCACGGTCTCGGGTTTCGCGATCGGCGGGTTTCCGCCCCTCGTCGGGAACTACCTC
>NZ_BACT01001030.1:0-18179 GCF_000333255.1 Methylobacterium sp. B1
TCAGCTCGGACGTACAGCACCACCTCGATCCCGACCTTCATCCAGCACGCCTGCATCGTTGCCCTCGAGGAGGGCGACGGCTTCATCCGCACCATGGTCGACCGCTGCGCCGAGGCCCGGGCGATCCTGATGGAGGGCTTGTCCCGTCTCCCGGGCGTCACGGTCGCACCGCCTGACGGGGCCTTCTACCTCATGGCCCGGATGGGCGGCGACGAGCCCAGCCTCGACCTGGCGCTGCGCCTGCTGCAGGAGGCCAAGGTCGGGGTGGCGCCGGGGACCGCCTTCGGGCCGGAGGGCGAAGGTCTGGTCCGGATCTGCTTCGCCATCAGCCCGGCCCTGGCGCGAGAGGCGGTGCGGCGGCTCTCGGGCGCGCTCGGGACCCGCGCCCCGGCCGCGTCGGCGCATTGAGCCGGGCGGGTTAGGCGGCCCCGCTCGCCTTGCACGCGCGGCGAAGAAGCAGGGACGGTGAAGCAGGGATGGTGAAGGCCTACGGGTCGTCCTTGCTCAGGGAGTCACCTGTCCGAGGCCGCAGCGCCCTCTCAGCGCCCCCAGCGCAGGACCAGCGCATCGTTCCGGCGGGCCAGTTCGATCAGCCCGGCGCGCGTGTCGGGGTGCAGCGGCTGGATCGGCAGCCGCGCGGTCTCGTGGGCGATCACCCCGCCCTCGGCCATCAGCGCCTTGCAGGCCAGCAGGCCGCATTGCCGGTTCTCGTAGTTGATCAGCGGCAGCCAGCGCGCGTAGGCGTCCATGGCCTCGTCCCGGCGGCCCGCCGCGTAGGCGTCGGTGATTTGCCGGATCCCGTCCGGATAGGCCCCGCCGGTCATCGCTCCGGTGGCGCCGGCATCGAGGTCGGCCATCAGGGTGATCGCCTCCTCGCCGTCCCAGGGGCCCACCACCGCTTCGCCGCCCAGCGCGATCAACTCGCGGAGCTTGGCTGCAGCCTGCGCGGTCTCGATCTTGAAATAGGCGACGTTGGCGATCTCCCGGGCCATGCGCGCCAGGAACGCGGCCGAGAGCGGCGTCCCCGAAACCGGAGCGTCCTGGATCATGATCGGGATCGAGATCGCGTCCGAGACCGCGCGGAAGAACTCGTAGATGCCGAGGTCCGGCACGCGGATCGTGGCCCCGTGATAGGGCGGCATGATCATCACCATGGCGGCCCCGGCCTCCTGCGCCAGCCGCGAGCGCTCGGCACAGACCTGCGTGGCGAAGTGGGTCGTGGTGACGATCACGGGCACGCGGCCGGCCACGTGCTCCAGCACGGCGTGCATGACGGTCTCCCGCTCCGCGTCGGTGAGGACGAACTGCTCGGAGAAGTTGGCGAGGATGCACAGGCCCTGGCTGCCGGCGTCGATCATGAAGTCGATCGCCCGGCGCTGCCCGTCGAGGTCGAGGGCGCCCGCGGCGTCGAAGACCGTCGGGGCGACCGGGAAGACGCCCCGGTAGGATTGGGCAGGCGAGGTCATGCGCGCTCCTTCCATCGAGAAGGCCGCGTTCCCCGGCGCGTGAATCGGTCCGGATTCGAGACCCGCTTCCTCCTAGCACGGAGCCGGCCTGTCCGCGGCCGCATCATATCCCCGGGACGATGCCCCTGTCGGTAGGCGTCCCGGGTTCCCCTTGATATGGGAAGCGCGGCCTTCCGGAGCGTGGCGCCATGCGGCGGCATTTCCTGACGGTCCATCAAGTCCCGGCCACGCGCTGGCCGCCCGAAACCTTTTCTGCGTCCCGCGTCGACAGCTGAGAGCGACCTCGGCGACAGCGGCAGGACCTTCTATCGCGCTGGAGCCAACCACGATGCGCTTTGTCTCGACCCGCCTCGCCCTGGTCCTCGCCGCTGCGGCATGCCTCCTCGGAATGCCCGCGCAGGCGGACGACCTCGACGCGATCCGTGCGTCCAAGACCCTGCGCATCGGGACGGAGGGCACCTACGCGCCGTTCACGTTCCACGACGCCTCCGGGGCGCTCGTCGGCTTCGACGTGGAGATCGGCCGCAAGGTCGCCGAGAAGCTCGGCGTCACGCCGCAATTCCTCGAAGGCAAATGGGACGGCCTGATCGCCGGCCTCGACGGCAAGCGCTACGACGTGGTGATCAACCAAGTCGGCATCACCAAGGAGCGTCAGGCGAAGTTCGACTTCTCCGAGCCCTATATCCGGGCGCGGGCCGTGCTGATCACACGCGCGGACCGGGCGGACATCACGTCCTTCGCCGACCTGAAGGGCAAGAAGGCCGCGCAGAGCCTGAGCAGCAACTTCGCGCGCCTTGCCGAGCAGTCCGGTGCCGAGCTCGTCGGCACGGACGGATTCGATCAGTCGGTTCAGCTCGTGGCCACCGGCCGCGCCGACGCGACCGTCAACGACAGCCTGTCGTTCCTCGACTTCCACAAGCAGAAGCCGAATGCGCCCGTGAAGATCGTCGCCGAGCAGACGGACGCGGACGCATCCGGGATCATCATGCGCAAGGACAACCCCGCGCTGAAGGCTGCCATCGACAAGGCGCTGGAGTCGATCAAGGCCGACGGCAGCTACGCGGCGATCGCCCAGAAGTACTTCGGCGCCGACGTCTCGAAGTAGCCGTCCGGAAGGGGCCCGTCGCGGCGCGCCTGCGGGTCGCCTGCAGGCCCCTGCAAGCCTGAAGGCTGCGAGGATCCGGGCGCGCCTCTGAAGGCAGAGCGCATCGGGATCCCTCCCCGAGGGGACGCGGGGATCCGCACATATCCTTCGGCGAAGGCCATGCCCCGAGGCCGAACCTGCGAAACCCGTAACCCTGTCCGACCGAAAGGAAACGCCCCCCCGTGCCGCACTGGCTCGACCTCATGCTCCAGTCGCTGGGGCCGCTGCTCGCGGCCGGCCTCCGCTTCACGGTCCCGCTGACCCTGATCGCCTTCATGCTGGGGCTCGGCCTCGGGCTCGGAACCGCGCTCGTGCGCCTGTTCGCCCCACGCCCGCTGGCGGCACTGGCCTGGTTCTACGTGTGGATCTTCCGGGGCACGCCGCTCCTCGTGCAGCTCTTCGTGATCTTCTACGGGCTGCCGAGCACCGGCATCCTGATCGACGCCTTCCCTGCGGCCGTGATCGGGTTCACGCTCAATGTCGGCGCCTACACGTCCGAGATCATCCGCGCCGCCATCGCCTCCATTCCGAGGGGACAATGGGAGGCGGCCTACGCCACCGGCATGACGCCCGCTCAAGCCCTGCGGCGCACGATCCTGCCTCAGGCAGCGCGGGTGGCGGTGCCGTCGCTCGCCAACTCCTTCATCGCGCTGGTCAAGGACACCTCGCTCGCAGCCGCGATCACCGTGCCGGAACTGTTCCAGGCCGCCCAGCGCATCGTAGCCGTCACCTACGAGCCGCTGATCCTCTACATCGAAGTGGCGCTCATCTACCTCGTCCTATCCACGTTCCTGTCCTGGATCCAGACGCTCTTGGAGCGGCGGCTCGGGCGATACGGCGGATATCTGGAGGCGCGCGCATGATCGCCCTGTCGGCCATCGAGAAGAGTTTTGGCGGCAACGCGGTCCTGCGGGGCATCGATCTCGCAGTGCCCGAGGGCCGCGTCACGGCGCTGATCGGCCCGTCCGGCTCGGGCAAGTCGACGCTCCTGCGCTGCGTCAACCTGCTGGAGATGCCGCGGTCCGGTACGCTCGACCTCGGCGATATCCGACTCACCTTCCGACCGGACCGGCCGCCGACCCGGCGGGAGATGCTCGCGGTGCGCCGCCAGACCGGCATGGTGTTCCAGAATTTCCAGCTCTTTCCCCATCGCACCGTCATCGAGAACGTCACGGAGGGGCTCGTCACCGTCGCCAAGTGGCCCCAGGCCAGGGCGCGGGCGCGGGCGCTGGAGTTGCTGGAGCGCGTCGGCCTCGCCCACAAGGCGGGGGACTGGCCTGCCAACCTGTCAGGCGGCCAGCAGCAGCGGGTCGCCATCGCCCGGGCGCTCGCCCCCTCCCCGCGCCTGCTCCTCTGCGACGAGCCGACCTCGGCCCTCGACCCGGAGCTCGCCGCCGAAGTGGTGGATGTGCTGGCCAGCCTCGCGGGGGAAGGCATGACCATGCTGATGGCGACCCACGACCTGCGCCTCGCGCGGCGCGTCGCCGACACGGTGGTGTTCCTGGAGGGCGGCACGATCGTCGAGCGGGGACCGGCGCCGGACCTGTTCGCCCACCCGAAGGATCCGCGCACCCGCCGCTTCATCCGGACCCTGCTTGGTGAAGCCGCGGAGGAGGCGTGAAGGGCGATCCGGCCCGGATCAGATCGTCCAGCCGCCGTCGATCATGACGGCTTGGCCGGTCGTGTAGGTCGCGCCCGCCAGGTAAACGGCGAGGTCGGCGATCTCCTCGGCGGTACCCAGCCGCCCGATCGGCTGCCGCGCGATGAAGGCCGCGCGGGTCTGCGCGTAGTCGCCCTGCGCGCGGATGCGCTCTTGGAGCGACGGGCTCTCCACCGTGCCGGGGCAGATCGCGTTGCAGCGGATGTTGTGGCCGACATAGTCGGCCGCCACCGCCTTGGTCAGGCCGATCACCGCCGCCTTCGTCAACCCGTAGGCGAAGCGGTTGGGCACGCCCTTCACCGAGGAGGCGACCGACGCCATGTTGACGATGGCGCCGTCGCGGCGCTCCAGCATCCCCGGCAGAACCGCCCGGATCGTGCGGATCATCGCCTTGACGTTGAGATCGAGGGCGACGTCGAGGTCGTCGTCGCGCATCTCCAGGATGGTGCCGGCATGCACGATGCCGGCGCAGTTGAACAGGACGTCGACCACGCCGATCCGCGCGACCAGGGTGCTGACGGCGCCCGCATCGAGAACGTCGAGGATCGCGGTGCTGAGACCGTCGGCGCGCAGCCCGGCGAGGGCATCCGCGTTGATGTCGGTGGCGTGGACCCGAGCCCCGGCTTGGGCGAAGGCGAGCGCGCTCGCCCGCCCGATCCCCTGCCCCGCCGCCGTGATCAGGACCGTCTTCCCGGACAGATCTGCCATTGTTCGCTCCCAGCAGGCTGCACTTCGCCGCGTCGGCTCCCGGACCGGGATACGCCGGCCAGATCCGGGCATCCGGGCTGAGTGCCCCCCAGCGTTGTAGGTTCCGGATGGGCGGGGCTCCAGGCCCGATCGCCCCGTCCATCCGACCCGACGCCGCCGCCCGGAGCGACGCAATCAACCGACCGCGCGGGATGACCGGCACGGCGGCGGATCTCTGGATGCCCGTCCGGCGTTCTCACGACGAAACCGTTTCGTGGAGGATCGCCGTGGGGCTTGCCGCCTTCGTCTTCTTCGTCGTGCCCTGGATGGCCGTGGCGATCTGGCTCTCGCTGCGTCCGTCCGGCGCCCGCCTGGGCGCCCCGGCTGCTCCCTGGCGTCCGCTGACGGATTATCCGCCGCCGACGCGGGACCAGCAGGACAGCGCAGAGACGCAGAGCTTGGCTTCGGGTGCGGCGCATGACGGCAAGCACGCACCGATCCAGGCCGTGTAGGGCCCGCTGAGGCGGCGGATGGTGGAGGTGGAGATTTCCACCTCCCGGCCAACAAGCGCCACATCATCCCATCCGCCGCGCCCGCCCTGCGCCTCGAGCCGTTCGGACCCTGGGCTGCACCGAAGGGGGCGGCGGCGACGCGCGTCTGGATCGGTCCGGACGGTCCGGCTCTCGGCGGGCCTGCCACGCGCCGACACGATCCTCAGGATCGTGAGCGCGCTTCGACGCGCCGTCCTGGTTCCTGTGAGGAGGCCGGGCGCGCCGGCCGCGGCGGGGGCGTGGCCCGCCGGCCTGCGGCGATCCATCCGGGAAATCCATTGCGCTTCCGCGGTTGCACAGGTTCGTGGGCGCGACGTTGCGCGGCCGAGGAAGAGACCGGGACTTGCCCGAAGCCACCTATCCGCCCCTCGACGTCCTCAAGCCGGTGGCCGATGGCGTCTGGATCGTCGACAGCGGGCCGCTCCGCGTCCTCGGCATCCCCCTCCCGGTCCGCATGACCGTCGTCCGCCTAGGCGACGGCGGACTCTGGCTGCACTCACCGACACGGTTCGATCCGCACCTGTACCGCGAGATCGCCGCATTGGGGCCGATCCGGCATCTGGTCGCCCCCAACATCGCCCACTGGACCTTCCTGAAGGCGTGGCAGGCGCATTGTCCGGAGGCGCTGACCTGGGCAGCTCCGAACCTGCGCCAGCGTCGCCCGGTCCGCCGCGCCGGCCTCCGCATCGACCGGGTTCTCGGGGACGACGCCCCCTCCGATTGGGCGGCTGATTTGCGCCAGATCGTCGTGCCGGGCGGCTTCGGGTTCCGGGAGGTCGCGTTCGTCCACGGGGCGAGCCGGACGCTGATCCTGACCGATCTCGTCCTCAACCTGGAACCGGAGAAGATGCCGGCGCTCCTGCGTCCGTTCCTGCGCCTCGCCCGCATGACGCGACCGCACGGCCAGCCGCCACCCTACCTGCGCCTCGTGATCAAACTCCGCCGGCACGACGCCGCGAGAGCAGCGAGCGACCTTCTCACCTTGGCTCCCGAGCGGGTCATCTTCGCACACGGCCTCTGGTTCGCCGGGGACGGCGCAGCGCGCCTCAGACACGCGCTCCGCTGGCTCGCGAAAGGCCTCTGAGGGCGGGCGGTATCGGGATCACGCCGCAGCGATCAGCCGCCGCATGATCCAGGCCCGGGCGGCCGCGAGATCCGCGAAGAGCGGCGGACAAGCCGGTGCGAGCGGGCCGAATCCGGCCTCCAGGAACCACTTTCCGGTGTCCTCGCCGTGCTGCGCCGAGAGGCGGACCAACACCGCGACCAGAAATCCGTCGGCGAAGACGAGCTGGCTCTCGGTATCGTCGCTGCTGGTCGCGACCTGCACGGCCTGCAGGCTCAGGATCATTCGGCCATCGACTTCAAGGCGAAGACTTCGGCCGGATCAATCCATCGCACGTTGGCGACGGGCGCAGATCTCCGTACCGATCCCTCTGGTCAATCGACCCTTCGCGCCGAAGTTCCGACGTCGATAGGGTCCGGCCGGCAGCCGCCCCCCGCGATGGCGCAAACGGGGATCGCCCGCCCCGCGCAGCAGGCGTGCAGATGGATGACGGCCCGCGCGCCGATTCGGTCCGGGCTCGGCCCGGCGGACGCCTTCGCGCGGGGCACCGACGATGCGTCGTCCGGGAGAAGGGCGGCCGTTCAGGGCTCTTCCGGCGGGTCAGCCGCGACGGTGACGGCCCCCTCGATCGAGCGGGCGAGTTCGGTCAGCACCTCCTCCACCATCGGCGGCCAGGGTGCCTTCTCCTCGTCCATGAGGCGGGCAGCGCCGACCAGGGCGGCGATTTGCGCCTCATAGACGGGACGGCCGACGAGCTGCGCGTAGCGCACCCGCGCCGCAAGCGCCGTGGCGAGGCGCTGGACCTCCGCGATCTTCACGCTCGGCGCGCCGCTGCCGTCGCTCATCCGTCCATCCCTCCGGATCCTCGCCGATCCTCATAGGCCATGGGCGGGATACAGTCAGGACCGGCTACCAAGCCTGGAGGATCCAGCCGCAGGCGAGGGCGACGACGACGCCGGCCAGCAACGCCAGGGCGATGTCCCACAGCGGAGCGGTGAACGCTCCCGGCTCCGAGACGAAGCGTGTCAGACTCTCGGGCAGGACCGGTGCCGGCGGCCCGCGCCGCCAGCGCAGGCCAGTGCGGATGCGGCGCATGCGCAGATTCCCCGACCCTCTCAGGCGGTCTCGGCCAGGCGGCCGGCGGCGGCCTGCGCCTTCCGCGCCCCGCCCTTGGTGCGGACGAATTCGCCGAGCGGCTTGCAGGCCGGAAGGCCGATCACCTCCGCGGGCCGCATCCCGGCCGGCGGCACCGGATCGCACCGGGTCAGGGTGCCGGCGGCCTCCGCGGTCCCGGCGGATCCGCCATCCGCGCTCGGCAGGTCGACGCGATGCCCGATCAGGTACGCTTCGAGGTCGATCAGGCGGTGGCGCAGGCGCCAGATGTCGTTCTCGACGCCGTTGATCTGGACCAGCAGGTCGGAGACGGTGCCCTGGCGCGCCGCGATGGCCGACAGCACGGCGGCCCGCTCGTTCAGCAGAACGGCTTTGACGGTCGGGTTCATGACGCACGCCTCCGAATGTTACTGCGCCACGATCCGCCAATTCCGCCTGCGAAATACCTCTCAAAATTGATTAGCCATTACGCCCGAAGGTTAACCGCGGAATTCGACGGCATCGCCGCGAAACGGCGCCTCCGAATGCACCACATGCCGGCGCGGGCGCGTCGCGGGCGCGGGAACTTCATGAACGGACAAGCGTCGGTTTCTCGCAGACCGACGCACGCAGTTCCGGGAGCTTCACATGCGCAGATCCGCAACCCTCGCCATGGCCGCCACCCTGAGCCTGGCTTCAGCCACCACCTGGGCCGACCCCGTCGGCAGGACGGGAACCGGGGGCGGCCCCGATACGACCGCCAAGGCGCCCCACACCGCCGCGACCGGCCAGACGGTGCCCAACCCCGGCGCCCTCGGCCCGAGCGAGACCGGCAGCATCGAGCGGCGGGATGCCATCGAGGAGCGCAACGACGCGATCACGCGCGGAATCTGCATCGGCTGCAGCCGCTGAGACCGCAGGCCGTCCGGCCCCATCGCGCCCGGCCAGGCGGGCCATCTGCAGGGCGCCCCCAAGGGTATGACGAACCGTCATGGCCGGGGCGCCCTGTTCCGGGCGGGGGTTGAAGCCGCGGCCGCCGCGGCCCAAATCATCGGCCCTCACCCACCATGAACAGGAGTCGAAGCGTGGCGAACGAGTCTGTCGAACAGGCGACAGAGAAGACCTATTTCGGGCTGACCCTCGCGCAGCATGCGGAGCGGATCCGAAAGCTCGCGACCGAGCGCGGCCTCACCGGCGATGTCTTCGACCGTGTGACCGCGAAGGCCGTCGCGATGATCCCGACCGTCAAGGTGAACGACGCCGCCCAGCGGTGAGCCCGGACGGGCCGGATCAGCCTTCGGCCCGCAGGCCCTTGATGATGCGCCGGGCGATGGTCCGCACGGCCTCATCGTCCCGCGCCTCGCCCTCGACCGGATCCCACAGGTGGGCGAGGCTGCCCTCAAGCTCGTCCAGCAATTCCGGATGACGCTGCGCCAGAAACCGAACCGTCCCGAACAGCAGATGCTCGGTCGCCATCTCGCGACGACGGGCCTCGGCGACGGCATCGGGATGAAGCTTGGGATTCTGCGCGCTCATGGATGCCCAACGATCGGCGGCGGCGGCGGTTCGTCCCGCAAGGCGTGGTGCGACGCCGCGGAGCGGGCCTCAGCGAACGCGATATCCGCGACGGTTCGTGAGCGTTGCGGACACGCAGCGCACAAGATCGTGCCGGCCAGATCGTGCCGGCCAGGCGGGACTGGATCGGACGCGAGAAACGCGGCGCGGGGCGCCCTCAGCGCCGCAGCGCCCCGAACCAGGTGACAAGGGGCTCCGCGAACGCGGCCCAGGTCCGCGACCACACCGTGCCGGTGCGTGCGTCCGCCGGGCGGGCGCCGGCCATCAGGGATGCCACCAGGGCATCCTCGCGGGACTTGCACTCGTCGAGGGCGTTGCGCTCGTCCCCGGCGCGGCTCTGACCCGTCGGCTGATGCCCGGAGGCGTCTCGAAGGCAGCGGTGCCACGCGCGCTCCAGCTCGGCCGGATCGGACGCTCCGGCGACCGGACCCGCGACGGCAGGACCGGTGGTCAGGAGGAGCATCGCGGACAAGCTGAGCACCGGCATGCGCATGATCGCTTTATGCCCGATTCGCGCCCAGCTCGGATAGAACGTAGCAGCAACAGTGGCGGTGGCTCGGGACGGCGGCCGATCAGCCGTGCCGGCCGGGCTTGGCCATCCGGCAGCTGTGATCCATCAGGTACTCGGCGCTGGCCTCCGGCTCCCGATAGGCCAGGAGGATCATCCCGCCCTGCGGATCCCCGGGATCCGCCTCCACCGCCGCGAAGCTCGCGTCGTGCAGATGCCCCTGCCAGCCCGGCACCCGGGCCAGAGCCGCGAACGGGTTGAACTCCGCCACCGCGTCCGGGGGAATTCGCAGCGCGACGTAACGCGCCTCCGCCAGCGGCACGGGGAACGGGGCCCAGGTCTCGCCGACGGCGCCGCCATGGGCCTTCAGGGCCGCCATGACGCTCCGGTGCATGCAGTCGAGATGGATGTGAAGCTGGTCCTGGCTGCGGCCGCCGACGGAATTCACCTCCAGACCCACCGCCGCGACCGGCAGCCGGCCCGGCAGCGCATCCGACACAAAGTGCCGGGCCGCGAGCGCCGCGCGCCAATAGGCGGCGCCCCGCGGTCCCTGGAGCACGGGCGCCTCGATGCCCGAGATGCTGTCGGTGGGCATCACCACCGTGTGGGTAGGCTGTCCCGGCGCGCGCAGCACCGCCGTCCCCGGGCGCGTACCATCGCCGAGGTCGACGGAGAGGCAGGGAAAGCTCCGGCCCGCCGCCTTCTTGGCGAGCACGCAGCCCTGCAGCGCCACCCAGAGCACGTCCCGCACCGGGTTCGCCGCGATGGCGGCCGGCACCGTGGCGAAGGCGAACAGGATCGCGGCGACCAGACGACGAAGCATGAGCAGATGTTCCGGTCCCCGGCCGCCGTTATGCTACAGGCGGCAGCGCGCCATCACTGTACGCGGGCGCCGTCGGCGCGAGGTTACGATTCCGCGATGCTGAGAGGGAAGGTGCCGTGGCTCGGCCTGATCCGGATCGCGGCCTGGATCCTGGTGGCCCTGATCGCCGCCGTCACGCTGGTGCCGATCGGGCTCCGCCCCGTCGTCACGGCCGAACCCAGCATCGAGCGCTTCGCCGCCTACGCGCTCGCCGGGCTGCTGATGGCCATGGGCTACCCGCGGCACGGGCGCTGGATCCTCGTCGGCAGCATCCTCCTCGCCGGCGGCCTGGAGTTTGGGCAGACCCTTACCGGGACCCGCCACGGCCGGTTCGACGATTTCCTCGTGAAAGCCGTCGCGGCCTTGGCCGGCGCGGTGGCGGGCCGCCTGCTCGCGGTCCTGGGCCGCGGGCGCCCGGACGACGCGACCTGCCGATAAATCCGGCCCGGCCGGACCGTCGCCGCGGACGCGGACGTTTGCACATGTCCCAATGCATGTCGCCGATGCATGTCTGCGCCGCCAGCCCGGCATCCTGCGGTCGGTCTCCGGCGGAAACCGCCGAGCTTGACCCACGTTGGCTCAGGGGGCTCTCACGCGAGGTGCGGCATGTTCGGCGCAGCCAAGCTCACGGGACGGTTCTGGTTTCGCAAGACGTGGACGGGCAAGCTGGTCCTGCTCGTCGAGGAAGAGAAGCCCCGGTGGCTCAGCCGGACCGGCCTCACCAAGCGCCGCTGGCGCGACGCGCGCCTTCTCGACCTGGCTGAAGCCCCGATGCACGCGCTGATGACGCTCGAGCGCGGCTATCGCGGGGATCCCGCATCCGGTCCGGCGCGGATTCTGCAATCGGTGGTCCCACCCGGGACGCGCGGCGCGATCGCCACGCCGATCGGGACCGCCGTCAACGCGTGAGCGCCGCAGGGGCGCGGGCCGAGCATGGAGGGGCAGGGCTCGGCCCGCCTGCCGTTCGGCTTCTTACCCCCAAAGCCGGAGCGACCCTGCCACTGATCACGGCAGGATTAACACTTCCTGAAGCCGCCCGCCCGGGCCCGCGCCGCAGGCCCCCGTGCGGCCGATCCGAGGGAAGCCGCGCAGCCAGCTCCGACCGGAATGATCCAGCGGCAGAATCGCTACTGATCTATGTTGGTATTCGCCCAGACATTCGGTAGATAACAGCCATAATAGGTTATCTTCGCTCATATATGGACTTGACTGTCGAGAGGCGGATCAACGTTCATGCATCACTCCAACGTGAGAGGCGTTCATGGAAGATAGCAATCCCGCACCGCATCAGGATCCAGTCGATTTTGTGGAGCTGACGGCCGACATTGTTTCCGCTTACGTAGCCAACAATTCCGTCCCGGTCCCCGATCTTCCGTCGCTGCTGTCCGGCGTTCATGCCGCACTCGCCGGCCTGAGCCAGACGACGGTCTCGGCCGAGCCGGAATTCAAGAAGGCGACGCCTGCGCAGATCAAGAAATCGATCACCCCCGACGCCCTGATCAGCTTCATCGACGGCAAGCCGTACAAGACGCTGAAGCGGCATCTCACCGGCAACGGCATGACGATCGAGCAGTATCGGCAGCGCTACGGTCTGCCGCCGGACTATCCGACGACCGCATCCACCTACTCGGCGATGCGGGCCGAGTTCGCCCGCAATGCCGGCCTGGGCCACAAGCGCCGGAGCCCGGCCGCGAAGCGGGGCGAGCCTGCGGCGTCCACCGCGGCGCCGGATGCGGACGGCACGAAGGTGGCCAAGGGCCGCAAGACCCGGAAGGCCGACGCGGAGGCGTGAGCCCTGAGGTTGCGGGCCCTGACGTGCGATCCCGGGGCCCGGACTCGGAATGACGGGATCGGGCGCGGCCAGGGCGGCCGCATCCACCCGTCAAAACCGCGGCGCGGAGTGCCGGAACGACGCCTGCGGCCATCCGTTGGCCCTGCGGAACGCCCGGCTGAACGCCACGGAGCCCAACGTGAACCGACCGATCCCCGCCCTTCTCCTCGCCGCCGCGACCGTGGCCGCCCTCCCGGCCGCAGCCTGGGCGCAGGATCGGCCCGGAACCGGACCGGCGCCCCGGACCGAGACCGCACCGAAGCCGGCGGCCGATACGAAGGATCCCGGCCGGACGGCGACGGAAGCCGTCACCCATCCGTCGGCCGTTCCGCCGACGGAGGGTCAGGTCGGCACCGGCAAGCCTCCGGCCACCGGGACCCCTCCGACGACGAGCCGCTAGCGTCCCGTCACAGCCCCGGCGCCCCCAGCCGAACTTGCGCAGCCGCACGGGCCTGTCCCCGCCGGGGCGCGACTTCGAGGGATATCGGTCCGGCGGGACAGACGCGGCGTGGGCCCGCCGCCGTGGCCGTCGCGCCCAGCGGATCGGGCCGCCATCACAGGCCGCGCCTGCCGGTGGGGCCAGAGCAGCGGGTGCACGGAACCGGGCCCGTCTGCCGCGAGCGCTGCGGCACGCATCGGTGGAAACGACCCGGCCGGCCGGCGGTGACGCGATCGACGAGCTCCTTCAGGCTTCCGCTTGTCCCCCGCGCCCACCGTCCATAGATCCCGACGATGACGGCACTCCCCTTTGACAACAGCTACGCCCGCCTGCCGGAGCGCTTCTACGCGCGCCGGCCGCCGACGCCCGTGGCGGCCCCGCGCCTCGTCCGGCTGAACCGGGCGCTCGCCGCGGAGCTCGGCCTCGATCCGGACTGGCTTGCCGGCCCGGACGGCGTGGCGGCGCTTGCGGGAAACGCCGTCCCGGAGGGCGCCGATCCGATCGCGGCGGCCTATGCCGGACATCAGTTCGGCCAGTTCGTGCCGCAGCTCGGCGACGGCCGCGCGGTCCTCCTGGGCGAAGTGCTCGACCGGACTGGGCAGCGCCGCGATATCCAGCTGAAGGGCGCGGGCCCGACACCGTTCTCCCGGCGGGGCGACGGGCGGGCAGCGCTCGGTCCGGTGCTGCGCGAGTATCTCGTCAGCGAGGCCATGGCGGCGCTCGGCATCCCGACCACCCGGGCGCTCGCCGCCGTGACGACCGGCGAGCCGGTGGTGCGCGAGACGCTCCTACCGGGCGCGGTCCTCACCCGCGTGGCCGCGAGTCACATCCGGGTCGGGACGTTCCAGTTCTTCGCCGTCCGGGGCGATGTCGAGGGCCTGCGGGCGCTCGCCGACCACGTCGTGGCCCGGCACTATCCCGAAGCCGCTTCGGCCGCGAACCCCTACCGGGCGCTGCTGGAGGGCGTCATCGCCGCCCAGGCCGAACTCGTCGCCCGCTGGCTGCATGTGGGCTTCGTCCACGGGGTCATGAACACCGACAACATGTCGATCGCTGGCGAGACGATCGATTACGGACCCTGCGCCTTCCTCGATGCCTACGATCCCGGGACCGTCTTCAGCTCCATCGACCGCAACGGCCGCTACGCCTACGGCCAGCAGCCGCGCATCGCGCTGTGGAACCTGACGCGGCTGGCCGAGACCTTGCTGCCGCTGCTCGCCGAGGACGAGGCGGGCTCGGTCGCCGAGGCCGAGGCGGCGCTGGCCTCCTATGCGGCGCGCTTCGAGACGGCCTATCACGGCGGCCTCGCCCGCAAGCTCGGCCTCGCCGAGACCCGGGACGGCGACGCCGCTTTGGCGGGCGACCTCCTCAAGCGCATGGCCGAGAATCAGGCCGACTTCACCTTGACGTTCCGCACGCTCTGCGCCGCCGCGGAGCGGCCGGAGGCCGACGCGGGCGTGCGCGACCTGTTCGTCGATCCCACAGCCTACGATGCCTGGGCGAAGGACTGGCGCGGGCGGCTCGCGCAGGAGGCCCGCGACCCGGCCGAGACCGCCGCCGCGATGCGCCGGGTCAATCCGGCCTTCATCCCGCGCAACCACCGGGTCGAGGCGATGATCGAGGCAGCCGTGGAGCGGGGGGATTTCGCCCCGTTCGAGACGCTCCTGACCGTGCTGTCCCGCCCCTACGTGGATCAGCCGGATCAGGCCGCCTTCGCCGTGGCGCCCGAGGACGGTGGCGTCGGCTACCGCACCTTCTGCGGCACCTGAGGCGTCGCGCCGGCGGTCACTGCCGCGGCCAGGTGAAGATCTCGCGCACCCCGCCCTCGTGCCGAAACCAATGGACGCGGGTGGCGGGGTTGAAACCGTGATCCCGGTACGACGTGGCGATCACGGAAACGAGAGTCTCCGCCGCCGACCGGTCGTGAATGTCGTAGGCTAGAAGTTTGGGAGCACCGCCAGGTTCGCGGGCGAGATCGCGGACCAGAATCGAATACGACATACTCCCCTCCTTTCGACGCAAACGATCTACTCAACATTATATCTCCAAGGCTAGGATTGTTCGCGTCAGCATCGTGTAAAGGTTAAACATTATTAACCGGAGTGCGTTGATTTGATACGGTCGAGATCGGAGGCGCCGGGCGCGGAGGTCATCCCTGTCGTCACGAGCCTCGCGAGGGGACCGAGAGCGGCGCGGGAGCGATGAGCGGCGCGTGCAAAGGCGGCGAAGCCATCCCCATGAAACGGAAGTCGAATCGCGTCGCGACCGTGGCCGCCGGCCTGTCGCCCGGGCTCAACGGGATCATCGCCCGCCCCAGCCGGACATCGCGCGCGGCAGGCCCCCGCCGAGACCGGACGACGCGAACGGGGGATCCGAAGGCCAAGGTGAGGCGGATCCTCGCGTGGTTCGTCGCACCGGCCCTGGCGCTGCTGGTCGCCCAATGTGGCCCGACGCCCGGCGCGCCGGCGGCCGGGATCGTCGTGGCCTCCAAGATCGACACAGAGGGCGGGGTGCTCGGCAACATCATCCTGCAGGCCCTGCAGGCCCGGGGCCTCCCGACGGTCGACAAGATCCAGCTCGGCGCCACCGCGATCGTGCGCCAGGCCCTGATCGAGGGTCAGATCGACATCTATCCGGAATACACCGGCAACGCGGCGTTCTTCTTCGGGAAGGCGGATCTCCCGGTCTGGAAGGATCCCGAGGCGGCCTATCGGACGGCCCGGGACCTGGATCGCGCGGCCAACGACCTCGTCTGGCTGACGCCCGCCTCGGCCAACAACACCTGGGCGATCGCGGTGCGCCAGGAGATCGCGCAGGCCGCGGGCCTGAAGACCCTGAGCGACTTCGGCCGCTACGTAGCGGGCGGCGGCGCGATCAAGCTCGCCGCCGCGTCGGAATTCGTGACCGCCCCGGGCGCCCTGCCGGCCTTCGGCAGGACCTACGGCTTCACCCTCAAGCCGGAGCAGCTCGTCATCCTGGCCGGCGGCGACACGGCCGCCACGATCGCCGCGGCGGCGCGGGGCACGTCCGGCACGAACGCCGCCATGGTGTTCGGCACCGATGGCGCCCTCGCGGTCGCGCGCCTCGTGACGATGGACGACGACAAGGGCGTCCAGCCGGTCTATCAGCCGGCGCCGGTAGTCCGCGGGGCGGTCCTCATGGCCCATCCCGAGATCGCCACGGTGCTGGATCCGATCTTCCGCAGACTCGACCTGGCGACGCTCCGGGATCTCAACGGCCGCGTCCAGATCGGCGGCGAGCCCGCCTCCGCGGTCGCGGCGGACTCCTCCGGCAGAACGGATTCGTGCGCTGACACGCGTCGACAAGCCGAAACTCTGCCGGCATGGGTTCTCGGCGGGTCGCGGGGACTCGTCGCGAGGCCGGCCCACTTTTGCGCGGGCCCGCGCGCGCCGGCGCCGTCGGAGCTTGAGGATGGGGGGGACATTCCGCGACGGGGCTGCTCCGCCCGGGCGTCGATCCGCTGGGCTCGGCCTTCGCGGCCCTGCTGGGACTGAGCCTGCTCGCGCTCCCGCTGATGACGACCCGGCCGAACCGGATCGCGGCCGGCACCGGGCTGACGGCCTGGTCCGCCCTCCCGTCGGGTGCGGTGCTCCTCCTCGGAGGCGTCGTCGCCCTCGGTCTGCCGCTGCTGGCGCTCCGGGCGGCGCCGCCCCTGCGCCTCGCCGCCGCCGCCGCGATCCTCCTGCTCCTCGGCCTGTCGGCCGGCTGGGCGGCCGATCACCTGACCCTGCCGGGCGACCGGTACGGCCGGGTCTCGCCGGATGCAGGCTGGTGGCTCGCCTTCGCGACGGCGGCCCTCGCCGTCGGCGACGGGCTGGCGCGGCTGCGGCCGGGACCGATCCTGCGGATCGCCCTGCTGGCCCTGCTGGTCGCCGCGACGGGACTCGCCCTGCGGACCGGGTTCTGGAACAACCTCTCGGTGCTGCGGGAATATGCCAGCCGCTCCGACACGTTCGGCCGGGAGTTGCGGACCCATGCCGTTCTCGCCCTCACCTCGGTGGCGGCCGCCGCCGCTCTGGGGATCCCGGCGGCCATCCTGGCGCGCCCGGTTCCTGCGCTGCGGACGGGCCTGCTCGCGACCCTCAACGTCGTGCAGACCATCCCCTCCATGGCGCTGTTCGGGATGCTGATCGCGCCCCTGGCCTGGATCGGCCGGGCGGTCCCGGGCGCGGCCGCCCTCGGCATTGCGGGAATCGGCGCCGCGCCGGCCTTCGTGGCGCTGTTCGCCTACGCGCTCCTGCCCGTGGCCGCCGCGACTGTCGCGGGCCTCGATGCCGTGCCCTGGCCGGTGCGCGACGCCGCCCGGGGCGTCGGCATGACCGCGCGGCAGCGGCTGCTCCAGGTGGAGCTGCCCCTCGCCCTCCCGGCGATCCTGACCGGAATCCGGATCGTCCTCGTCCAGAACATCGGGCTTGCGGTGATCGCGGGGCTCGTGGGCGGCGGCGGCCTCGGCGTGTTCGTCTTCCAGGGCATCAGCCAGAATGCGGGCGACCTCGTCCTGCTCGGCGCGCTGCCGACCGTCGCCATGGCGACCGGCGCCGCGGTGCTGCTCGACGCGGTCGTCGATCTGAGCCGGGGCCGGGCGGCGGAGCGGGTTCCATGATCGACCTCGCCCAGGTGAGCCGCGTCTTCGAAGGACGCACGGTCGTGGCGGACGTGACCCTCCGGGTCGAGGCCGGGACGATCCTGACGGTGGTCGGCACCTCGGGATCGGGCAAGACCACCCTGCTGCGGATGATCAACCGCCTGATCGAGCCGAGCGCCGGCACGATCCGGATCGCAGGCCGCGACATCCGGGACGTGCCTCCGCATCTCCTGCGGCGCGGGATCGGCTACGCCATCCAGGGACACGGGCTGTTCCCCCACCGCACGGTCGCGGAGAACATCGCGGTGGTGCCGAAGCTGCTCGACTGGGACCGGAGGCGGATCGCCGCCCGGGTCGACGAACTCCTCAGCCTGTTCAACCTCGATCCGGCGGCCTACCGGGATCGCCTGCCGGCGGCGCTCTCCGGCGGCGAACAGCAGCGGATCGGCGTCGCCCGGGCGCTCGCCGCCGAGCCGCCGATCCTGCTCATGGACGAGCCCTTCGGCGCCCTCGATCCGATCATCCGCGGTCGGGCGCAGGAGGATCTGCGGACGATCCAGCAGCGCTACAAAACCACGATCGTGCTGGTGACCCACGACATGGACGAGGCCCTGCACCTCGGCCACCGGATCGCCGTGATGGATGCCGGGCGCCTCGTGCAGGGAGCGCCGCCGGCAGACCTTCTCGGCGCACCC
>NZ_BACT01001029.1:0-1897 GCF_000333255.1 Methylobacterium sp. B1
TTGGGGTTTGGGCCCCCTTTTTCGAAACCGACCCGCGAAGGTGGTTCAAGGGCCCGGCACGGCCCGCATGGTAAGGTGATCCCCCGCCCGAAAGAGGGCTGACCCCCGTCACCCCTTGGCGCGCAGAACGCGCTGGCGCCCACGGGTCGGGCCGCCAGCTCGGGCGGGGATCGACCTCGCCGGGACTGAGGGTACGCGGCGCGACGCTGTCGCACACCTCCCGCTGGCGGATGATCACCGGGTTGCCGAACTCGTCACGCCGCCGGATGAGACCACCGTCCCGGCAATAGCCGGCGATCGCGGCATGTCCGTTGCGGCGGCCATACGGGTTCGCCGCCACCGGCGGATGCTCGATCACCAGCGTGTCGGTGTGATTGAGCGAGCGCTCGATGTAGGTGGTCTCCCCGACCGGCAGGGACTGGGCCCCCGCCTGCGCGAGGGTGGCCATCAAGCAGGCGGCCGAGAGAGTGAGCAGGCGCATCACGGCGGGATCCGGCGCAGGAGGAGTGTTCGATCACAATCTAGGCCGCAGACACCCGCGCGGGTAGCGCCGACGCGCAACACCGCGACCGCATCGCTTGACAGCGCGGGCCGGACCATGGTCGGAACACGCCCGATTGTACGGCTCCCGCCGGTCCTCGGCCGGAGCGTTCCGAAGGGATCGGTGGTGCCGCTTCACGCGAGGCTCGTTCGTTTCCGGCGCGCCGCGCTGCCGGTTTTCCTCGCCCTCGTGGCGGCCGCGCTCGTGCCCGCCGGGCCGGCCGCGGCCCAGGGTATGGTGCGCAAGACCTTCGAGGATTGGCAATTGCGCTGCGAGACGCCGGCCGGCGCGAAGGCCGAGCAATGTGCCCTCGTCCAGTATCTCGCCGCCGAGGACCGGCCGAATCTGACCCTGGTGGTGATCGTCCTGAAGACGGCCGACAACCGCGGCTACCTTCTGCGGGTGGTGGCGCCGCTAGGCGTCCTCCTGCCTTCCGGCCTCGGCCTCAAGATCGACCAGACCGATATCGGCCGCGCGGGCTTCGTCCGCTGTCTCACCACCGGGTGCGTGGCCGAGGTCGTGATGGATGACGGTCTGATCCGCCAGTTCAAGAACGGCACGCAAGCCACCTTCATCGTGTTCCAGACGCCCGAGGAAGGCGTCGGGATCCCGCTGTCGATGAAGGGCTTCGCGGCCGGGTTCGATAGCCTGAAATGACGGTGCCGCTCGGGAGCCGTGCGATGATCGGACTTCAAGACAGGACTCCGACGCGGTCCCCGGGCGTCTCCCGGCTGCCGAACACCCTGCTCCGGCGGGGCGGTCTCGTGCTTGCCCTGTCCCTCGCCGCTGCCGCTCCGTGCCGGGCCGAGGAGGGGAACATCTTCTCCAACCTGTTCAAGTACGGAGGCACGACGGTGCCGCCGTCGCAGCCCGAAACCCTCGATCCACCCTATTGCCCTCCGGTGGAGGTCGTCGAGGGTGCCGCCGCCTCGCGAACCCTTGCGGGCGATACGGTGCGCACCCAGTACGCCCTCGCTCGGCTTGCCCGCGAATGCACGCGGCGTCAGGACGGCTCGATCACCGTCAAGGTGGGCGCGGAGGTCAACGTGCTGCTCGGGCCGGCCGGTGCGCCGGGCCGGTTCGATGTGCCGGTGACGTTTCAGATCCGCTACAACGGCAAGGTCGTCTCAAGCCGCGCCGAGCGGGTCAGCGTCACGGTCGGACCGGGTGAGGCCCAGGGCTTCGCCACGGTCGTCGCCGATGATCTGCAGGTTCCTGCCGCGATGACGGCCGAGTACGACATCGCGGTGGGGGTCGGCGCCGGCAAGGGGGCCGGGAAGGNCGCTGCGAAGCCGCGCCGCCGGAAAACGGGCGTCGCCGCAGCACCCGCCGGGCGGAGGCGACGCTGCCCAGTGA
>NZ_BACT01001028.1:0-4225 GCF_000333255.1 Methylobacterium sp. B1
GCCGCCCCAGAGCTGACAGGCAATGTGCCGTGACTGAAACCAACGACGATGCGTTCGACCTTCTTGAGGCCGGCCGCCTTCTCTTTGCCGGCGCCGCCGACTTCTACGCGGCTGCCCAGACGCTCGATCGGCTGCCGCCCATGGAGGGCGTGGAGATCGCCTTCGCGGGACGGTCGAACGTCGGCAAATCGAGCTTGATCAATGCCCTCACCGGGCGGAACACCCTGGCGCGGACCTCGCACACGCCCGGGCGCACGCAGCAGCTGAACTTCTTCCGGATCGGCGAGCGCCTGTCCCTCGTCGACATGCCCGGCTACGGCTACGCCGCGGTCGAGAAGGCCAAGGTCGAGGCCTGGACGCGGCTGATCCATTCCTACCTGAAGGGGCGCGCCAGCCTCGCCCGCGTGTTCATGCTCATCGACGCCCGGCACGGCTTCAAGTCGATCGATACCGATGTGCTCGACGGCCTCGACAAGGCCGCGGTGAGCTATCAGGTCGTGCTGACCAAGGGGGATTCCCTCAAGAAGGGCGAAGTCGCGAGCCGCATTGCCGGGATCGAGGCCGGGCTTGCCAAGCGTCCGGCGGCCTATCCGCAGGTGATCCTCACCTCGAGTCGGGACGATTCCGGCGTGCCGGAGCTGCGTGCGGCCATCGCCAGGCTCCTCGTGGAGCGCGGCGCGTGAGTGTTGCGGGTGTCGATCGTGCGCTCGCGGCGCTCGCCTGCCTCGCCGGCTTGCTCGGTGTGGCGTTGAGCGCCGCCGCCGCGCACATCCCCGGCGCCGATTCGCTGAAGACGGCGGCGCAGTTCCTGCTGTTCCACGCCCCCGCCATTCTGGCGCTCATGGGCTTCGGCACCGCCGGCCTTGCCCGGACCGGGCTTGCCCGGACCGCTTCGGGGCTTCTGGTCCTCGGTCTGATCCTGTTCTGCGGCGACCTCTCGGTGCGCACGTGGCTCCAGCGCCCGCTCTTTCCGATGGCTGCGCCCACCGGCGGCGTCGTCCTGATGGGCGGCTGGCTCGTCGGGATCCTGTGCGCCATCGTCCCCGCGCGTCGAACCCTCTAGGCCGGCGCCCGGACCTGCAGGAAATGCAGCGCCGGGCCCTGCGCGGCGGAGAAGACGCCTGCCGTGAGGGCTCCCCCGTAGACCGCTGCGGTGTCGAGGTTCGTGCGGAACCGGCGGATTTCGGGCCGTCCGTTGCGCTGGGGGGTATGGCCATGGACCACGTGGCGGCCGAAATCGTGGTCGCCCTCCAGGAACGGCTCGCGGATCCAGAGCCGATTGTGATCGTCCGGATCCGGGATCGCCGCGCCGGGCCGGAAACCGGCATGGACGTACCAGCGGGCGTCATCCCCATGCAGGGTGGGGAGACCTTCGAGCCAGTCGAGGGTGTCGCGTGGCAGATCGCCCGCCTCCCGGGCGCCGAAGGAGGCGAGCGTCGCCTCCCCGCCGTTGTAGAGCCAGTGTTCCGCGGCCTGAGGGGTCTGCAGCGCATCGAGCAGCATCCGCTCGTGATTGCCCATCAGGCAGATGACATGCTCGGGCTCGGCCCAATTCAGCCGGCTCACGGTGCGGAGAACCGCGGCGCTGTCCGGCCCGCGGTCGATATAATCCCCGAGGAAGACGAGGCGGCGGCCGCGGTCGGCGGCATGGTCGGCGATCCGCTCCAACAGCGCATCGAGGAGGTCGGCGCAGCCGTGGATGTCGCCGATGACATAGGTGAGCGGACCGGATTCCATCGCGCCATCGTCCACCGGGCCGTCCCGCTCCGCAAGGGCACATGATCGGGACGGGCTGCTCCCCGTCGCCGGGGCAGCCTCAGCGCGTGGCGATGGTCCGCAAGGCCGTCGCCGACCAGAGCGGCGCTGAGGGGCGCCCCCGCATCGACGGCGGGTGGCGATGTGGTGCCCGCGAAATCGGCCGCGACGTCACCCGGGCGTCTTCGCTCCCGGATCCGGTTCGATCAGTGATCGGCCGCCGGAACTGTTCCGGCGCCGCCGCCGGTCGCAAGCTTGCGGCGCGCGTCGGCCTGCCCGCTGGTCGTGCCGAAATAGCTCGCCGAGTCGCCGAGCTGTACCGACGGTTGGCAACTCGGCGTGCAGGACAGGGATTCCCGGTCGAGACCGCGCTGGACCGTGATGGTCGAGTCCCGCGATGCCTCGACCCGGATGGTCGTCTCGGCAATCATGGCGCCGCCGTTGTCGAGGGCGATGAGATTGGTCGATCCGAAGCTCTTGCCGGTGAGCACGAGGACGCCGTTCTTCTGCGGCGTCACCTCGGCGATGATCGGATTCCCGACGATGATGGTCGAGGTCTTCTCCGGCAGGCGGAGAACCTTGGCATTGTCCACCAGAACGGTCACGACCGGCAGCAGCTCGGGCTGACCCGCCACGGCTGTGGCGCCCGTCATCAGGACGATGAGGCCGGCTCGGCCCGCAATCGACAGGGTGCGGCGCATCGGGTTTCCTCAAGACGACGGGTAGCGGACGAGATCCGACCCGAAGCCCGAGGCTATCGCGGGATGGGTGAAGGAAGCGCTAAGCAAGACCAAGAGTCCGCGCACTGCCGTATCGAAGAAACCCAACCTTCACCAATCTCGCAACGAGACGGCATTTTACGACGCTCCGGGATCGATTTAACCGATTTTCAAGGCGAAATCGCCAGTCTGTGCAGGCCGCCGATCGAGACAAGAAAAATCTTCATCGGTCATCGCGCAAGTTTTGCCTCGCTCTATGTTGATCGAAGGATCGCTCTCCATGAAGACCCTGTTCACGCGCTTCGCCTCGGACGAGTCCGGCGCCACCGCGATCGAGTACGGCATGATCGCGGCCCTGATCGCCGTCGCCATCATCACCGCGCTGAAGACCGTTGGCACCAGCCTCACCAGCAAGTTCAGCCAGATCTCCGGCAACCTGAACTAAGCGAGACGGCTCTGATCTGCGGCAGGTGCGAGACACCCCGGCTCTCGGCGAGAGACCGGGGGCTCGGCCGGCCGGGATCGTTCTCGTTCGCGGCGGCACAGGCCGTCTGGTAATGCGCGGATCCATTCCGGCCGACGGATGGCCGGGTCGGATCGTTGGCCGGTGATGCGACAGGTTTCGACGAAATGGGCGCCGAGATGGTCGGTTCAGCGACGGCAAGCCTCGGCCTGACAGGTCTGGGCCCGGCCGGATTCGGCCTGTTGATCCTCTTCCCGTTCCTGATGGCGTACGCAGCCGCCAGCGATCTTCTGACCATGCTGATCCCCAACCGGATCTCCCTCGGCCTCGTGGCGGGGTTCGCGCTCCTCGCCCTGACGGGCCCGATGAGCTGGGCCGAGATCGGCTTCCATTGCGCGGCCGGCGCGGTCGTTCTGCTCGTCACCTTCGCGCTCTTCGCCTTCGGTGTCATCGGCGGCGGCGATGCCAAGCTCGCGGCCGCCACGGCCCTGTGGCTCGGCTTCGATGGACTCGGCGATTACCTGCTGGTGGCGTCACTGTTCGGCGGTGCCCTGACGCTGGGGATCCTGTTCGCGCGGACGCATCCGCTGCCCGTCCGGATTGCGCGCATGCCGTTCGCACTGCATCTGCACGACGCCAAGACCGGGATCCCGTACGGGATCGCCCTGGCGGCGGCCGCTCTCCTCGTCCTGCCCGACACCGACGTCTGGACCCGGGCCCTCGCTGGCTGAAGCCGCGGCGCTTCGGGCCGGCGGGATCTGGAGCCGCGCGTCCGGCCCAGCTAGAAGTCGCGCATGCCCTTCGCGCTGCTGCGTCGCCCCGATCCCGATCATCTTGAGGTCCAGCACGAGGGGGCCAGTTTCCGCGTTGCCCTCCGGCGGCGGGAGACCGCGCGCCGCATCACCCTCCGGGTCTCGGCCGCCACCGGCGAGGCGGTGATCACCCTTCCGAGCCGCACCGCCGTCAACACCGCACAGCGCTTCGCTGCGAGCCATGCGGGCTGGATCGCAACGCGTCTGGCCCGTGTGCCGGCTCGCGTGGCCTTCGAGCCTGAGGCCAGCCTGCCGCTCCGCGGCGAGCCTCACCGGATCCTCCAGCGCGGTACCCGCAGCGGTCCGGTACGGGTCGAGTGCGTCGCCGGAGAGCCGGCCATCTCGGTGTCCTGCGACGCAGCCCATGTGGCGCGCCGAATCCGCGACTTCCTGGCCCGTGAGGCGAAGCACGACCTCGCCGAGGCGATCGAGCGGTATGCGGTGCCACTCGGGCAGAGGCCGGTCCGCGTCACCCT
>NZ_BACT01001027.1:0-6616 GCF_000333255.1 Methylobacterium sp. B1
CCCAAGGACGGGCCCCGAGTTCGACGCGGTTCTCGCCATGGTGCGTGGCGTGCGCGGCCTCGGCATGGAAGCCTGCGTGACGCTCGGCATGCTCACGCCCTCCCAGGCCGGACGGCTCGCCGAGGCCGGGCTGACCTCCTACAACCACAACCTCGACACCGGCCCGGATTTCTACGAGGACATCATCTCCACCCGGACCTACGACGAACGCCTGCAGACCCTCGCGAATGTCCGCGAGGCCGGGATCGGCGTGTGCTGCGGCGGCATCGTCGGGATGGGCGAGGGCGTCACCGACCGCGCCGCGATGCTCCAGGTGCTGTCCAACCACGCCCCCCATCCCGAGAGCGTGCCGATCAACGCCCTGGTGGCGGTGCCCGGTACTCCGCTGGAGGACCAGCCGGCGGTCGATCCGTTCGATCTCGTGCGCATGTGCGCCACGGCGCGGATCGTGATGCCGCGATCCCGGGTCCGTCTCAGCGCCGGCCGCAAGAGCCTCACCCGTGAGGCGCAGGTGCTGTGCTTCCTGGCGGGCGCCAACTCGATCTTCTACGGCGAGCGGCTGCTGACCACCGCCAATAACGGGCAGGACGACGACGCGGCCCTGCTGGCCGATCTCGGCATCCGGGTCGGCGAACCGGTCCGGGCCGCGGCGGAATAGGCCCACGGACGCCTTTCCGCTCGCGCCTTGCCGCTGGGACCTTGCCGCGCGCGCTGATGGGGTGGTGACGGCCGCCGCCCACGGCCGATCGCGTCAGCCCTCCGGCAGGACGATCCGGAAGCGCGCGCCGCTCAGCCCCTCGGCCTCGGAGGCATCGAGGGTGAGCGTGCCGCCGTTGATCCCGATCAGCTCGGCGGCGATCGGCAGGCCGAGCCCCGTGCCGCCGGAGCGCATGGAGCCCTGGAACGGCGCGAACAGGTTCTCCCGGGCGCGCGCCGGCAGGCCGGGGCCGTTGTCGGCGACCAGGATCGTGATCCGGCCCGGCGCCCCGCGGGAGGCCACGACGCGGACCGCAGCCTCCGGCACGGCGGCCCCGTCGAGCGCCTGCACGGCGTTGCGGACGAGGTTGGCCAGCGCCCGCGCCAGTTGCTCCGGGTCGGCCTGCACGCTCAGGTCGGCCGCCGCGACCTCCACGGAGACCGGATGCGCCGCCAGCGCGGCGAGATCCGGAAGCTCCGCGAAGATGGGCGCCAGCGGCGTGCTGGCCAGGAGCGGCGTCCGCTCGGAGACGCGCCCGTAGGCGAGCGTCGCCTCGCAGAAGCGGATCGCCCGGGCCAGCGTCCCCACGAGGCGCGGGGCCACACGCTGAACGGTCGGATCCTCGGTACCCTCCAGGCGATCGCCGAGAAGCTGCGCGCCGGTCAGCAGGTTGCGCAGCTCGTGGCTGATCTTGCTGACGGCGAGCCCGAGTTCGGCGAGCCGCCGCTTCTGGCGGAGCTGGTCGGCGAGGCTGCGCTGCATCCGCCCGAGCGCCCGCTCGGCCTGGCCGATCTCGTCGCTGCGGCGGGACGGGGCGATGATCCGCCCCGCATCCTCCGGATCGTCCGCGAAGACCGTGATGCTCGTGGCGAGCCGCCGAACCGGCCGCACGATGAGCACCTGCAGCACCACGAAGACGAGGCCCGCCGCGGCGGCCGCGATGATCAGCGAGGAGACCAGCAGGCGCAGGGCATAGTCGATCATGGCGGTGCGCAGCGGCGCCTCGTCGAGGAGGATCTCGACCCGGTCGAAGCCGATTCCCCCCTCCCCGATCACGCGGATCGGCTCGCGGACCGGCGCCACAAGGGTGCGCCACGCCCCCCGGATCGCCGACAGCGCTGTGACGTCGCGCAGATCGACGATGTCGGCGACCTGCTCGGGCATGGGCTCGATGGCGAGCAGGCGCTGGGCGCCACCGCCGCGAACCGCGATCGCCCGGGCATTCACCCCGGCCAGGAGCCGGCTCTCCAGCGCCTCGGAGACCGGCTCCCCGGTCCGGCCGTCGAGGACCAGGGCGGCGACCTGCGCGGCCGCCAGGCGGTCCGACATCCACTCGACCCGGTAATTGGCCACCGCCGGCACATAGGTCAGCACCTCGGCCACCACCACGAACGCGACGGTGACGAGGAACAGCCGCCCCGACAGGCCGAGGCGGGCCGTGCGCCGCTCCGGCAGATCGCGGCTCGGGGCGGACGCCGGCATCGCCGGTGCCGCGGCCTCATCGGACTCGACGGACACGCCGGTCACGCTCCGCGCGGGCATCGCGGATTCGGATCGGCGGAGGGCGGATTGAGAAAGCTCGAGCCGGGTCCGGCCTTCGCGGGATACATGTTCGCAAGCCACAGATTCGCAGGCGGCAATACAGGCTCTCGGCAGTGAGCACTATACGATATCCACCCACAGGCGGTTGCATGTGCCCTCAGACACGGAAAAACACAGCCGGCGGAGGATTGCGTATCCCGGGCGTCGCTCTCAGCCGCGTCTGGCGCGCCGGCTCAGCAGCACGCTGACCAGGGCGAAGACGGCCAGCATCGCGAGGCCCGCCACCATCTTGGGCGTGACGAGGGCCCGCAGGCTCAGGGCGTCGTCACAGCCGCCCGCCCCCGCCGCCAGGCAGGCCGCCTTGGCGGCTTCGTGGGCGGCGACGACGTCCTCGATGCCCGCTCCCGTGGTGGCGTACACGACGGCGCCGGGCAGCAGCCCCAGGAAGGTCGCGAGGACGAAGACCCGCATCTTCACCCCGAAGGCGGCGGGGGCGAGGTTGGTCACCCAGAACGGGAACAGGGGGAGGAGGCGCAGGACCGCGATATAGCCGAAGGCATCGCGCCGGAAGCCTTCGGCCAGCCCGGCGAGGCGCGTGCCGCCGATCCGCCGGAGCAGGTCGGCCCCCGGCCCCCGGCCGATGGCGAACACGAGAGCGGCCCCCGTGGTGGCCGCGCAGACCGCAGTGAGCGCGCCCGGCACGATGCCGAACAGGAAGCCGCAGACCATCGTCAGGATCAGCGTGGCCGGCACCGACACGACCACGGCCCCGACATAGAGGCAGTAGGCCGCGACCAAGGCGCGGAGATAGCCGGCCTCGACGAAGCCGCGCAGCCAGATCCGCGAGGCGAGGAGTCGGTCGAGGCTCAGGAGCTGGGCGGCGCCGGAGACCACGACGATCGCCGACACCGTCAGGAGCAGCACCAGCGGGAGCCAGCGCCGCAGCCGCTTCCAGCGTCCGTCACGCCGCTCTTCGCCGACGGGCGCGTTCCCGGTCTCGATCACCCGGGCTTGCGCATCCGCAGGATCTTGAAGAACCCGCCCGGGAAGGTCGGCTTCAATCCCAGGACCTCGACGCCGTTGCGCCGGGCCCAGGCCTCGATCCGCGTCGCCTTGAAGTCCGACGACCAGCCGATCTTGGTGCAGAGCGGGGCCACGATCTCCTCGACCCGGGCGACCGGGCCGTCGCTCTGGCCGAAATGGTTGGCGAGCACGATGCCGCCGCCCGGCCGCACCACCCGCAGGAACTCGGACATCGCGGCCTCGGGATCCGGCACCAGGGTGATGAGGAACTGTGCCACCACCGCGTCGAAGCTCGCATCGGCGTAGCCCAGGTGGCAGACATCCATCACCTGCAGCCCCTTCACGTGGGACAGGTTCCGGCGCCGGACCTTGGCACGGGCGCGCTTGAGCATGTCCTCGGAGAGGTCGACGCCGCAGACGAAGCTCGATGTCGGATAGTAGCCCAGCGCCAGCCCGGTTCCGACGCCGGCCTCCAGGATCCGCGGCCCATGCTCGGCCGCCGCCTCGACGGCGGCGCGGGCCGCGGGCTCGGTGAGCTTGTCGTAGACCACGTCATAGACGGGGGCCCAGCGGGCATAGGCCTTGCGCATCAGGGCCGTGCTCGGCCCGGCCATCTGCGGCTCGCTCAGCATCGTTCGAAGGTTCCAGAGGTTGAGATCAGGCGGCCTCGCGGGGCCGGGCCGACAACGCGTCGACACGCCGGATGGTGCCGCCACCCAGGACCCGGGCCCGGGGCCCGTCATCCGCGTAGATCGCGCAGGCCTGGCCCGGCGACACGCCGTCCTCGGGCTCGGTGAGAACGATCTCGGCCGTGCCGTCCGGCCCGACCGTGAGTGTCGCCGGGCGCGGCGGCCGGGTCGAGCGCACGCGCACCGCCACCGGCAGGTCGCGCACGGCCTCGGCCGGGCCCTCGCCGAGCCAGTTCAGGTCCGAGAGGCGGATCCGGGTCGTGGCCAGGGCTGTGCGTGGTCCGACCACCACCCGGGCCGCATCCGGCTCCAGGCGCACCACGTAGAGCGGTTCCGGCCCGGACAGGCCGAGGCCCTTCCGCTGCCCCACCGTGTAGTGGACGATGCCGTCGTGCCGGCCGAGGACGTGGCCGGCGAGGTCGACGATCTCGCCGGGCCGCGCCGCATCGGGGCGCAGGCGGGCGATCACGTCGCTGTAGCGGCCCTGCGGCACGAAGCAGATGTCCTGGCTGTCCGGCTTCTCGGCGAGCGACAGGCCGAGATCCTTCGCGAGCGCGCGGGTCTCGGTCTTCTCCAGCTCGCCCAGGGGAAAGCGCAGGAATGCCAGCTGCTCCGCCGTGGTGGCGTAGAGGAAGTAGCTCTGGTCCCGGGCCGGATCGAGGGCGCGGTGGAGCGCCCGGCCGCCGCCCGGCAGCGCCCGGCTCGCCACGTAATGGCCGGTGGCCAGCGCATCGGCGTTCAGGTCCCGGGCGAGGCCCAGCAGATCGCGGAACTTCACCGTGCGGTTGCACTCGACGCAGGGGATCGGCGTCTCGCCCGCGAGGTAGCTCTCGGCGAACTTTTCGATGACCGCGTCGCGGAAGCGGTCCTCGTAGTCGAGGACGTAATGCGGGATGCCGAGATGCTCCGCCGCAGCCCGTGCATCGTTGATGTCCTGGCCGGCGCAGCAGGCGCCCTTGCGGTGGCTCGCCGCGCCGTGGTCGTAGAGCTGGAGCGTCACGCCGACCACGTCGAAGCCCTGCCGCTTCAGCAGGCCAGCGACCACGGAGGAATCGACGCCGCCCGACATGGCGACGACGACGCGCGTCTCGTGGGGGGCTTTGGGAAGATCGAGGGCGTTCATCGCGAGGGTCCGCAGCCGCCGGCCCGGAAGCTTCCTGGCTGCACGGGCCGTCTATAGCGGGACTTCGCCCGGCTTTCCAGGGCGGCCAGCGCCGACACCCGGCAGATCCTGCCGATCGGGCGGCAGGTTCGATCAGGGCCACGCCGCGCGCCGCGGAAGAGCACCATATTTTTCAGTCTCTTAGCGGGCCACCCCGGTGGCGCGCGGCTTGCTGCGGGCGGCCCAGAGGAGTCCGGTATGGCGAGCGGTGCGGCGGATCGTTTGGATGTCACCACCTGGATTCCGTCCGCGCGGAGTGCGTCTGCACCGCGGTCGGGCTGGGAGGCGGCGGGCGTGGCCGCCCGGGCCGGGGATTCGACGCAGGATCGCTTCGGCGCCGCCCTGACCGCCGCCCAGGCCCGCGACGACGCGGCGGAGACGCGCGCCCGCACGGCCGACCTGCGCGACCTCGCCGCGTCGGCCCGCACCCGACAGGCCGATCAGCGCGATCAGGCCCAGGCCGCCCGGGCGGCCGGCGACCGTGCGCAGGATTCAGCGCGGCAGGCCGAGACCCGCGCCGCGGACCGGACGGCCGACCGCGCCCGACAGGCGGAGGCAGCGGCTCCGGCGGGGCGTACCGGCAAGGCCGACGCACCGCGCGCCGCCGCAGACGCACGCCCGGAGGCCCGGATGCCGGCCGCGGCGCGCGACGCACAGACGGGCCAGGCGAAACCCGCCGCACGACAGGGCTCCGAGGCTGCCACGACCTCATCGGATCGCGCCTCCGCCACAGGCGACACGGCGGCTCCCGAGGCGGCGCAGGCCGAGACGACAGTGCAGGCTGAGACTGCGGCGCCGCAGACGGCCGAGCCCGCTGCCCCGCCCGCCGGTTCGGACCCTGCCGCCTCGCTGCTGGCCCTCATCGCCGCGCTAACCGAGGGCGGCGCGGCGACCGGAACGGTCAAGACCGAGGCGCCCGCGGGCACCGGCGCGGCGACCGCGCAGGACGGCGGGACAGCGCTCCTCGGAACGGGCGCGGCCGTGGGCGCTCCCGGCAGCGGCGGGCCGGTCGGCAGCCCCGCGGGTGATGCCGTATCGGGCATCGCCGGCACCCCCTCCGGGGCGAAGGCGGCAGGCGCCGGCAACGAGCCGGGCTCGGTGGGGAAGAGCACCGTCCCGGTGGAAGGCCCGGCGGCCGGCGGCTCCGCGGTCGCGACATCGGACAAGGACGGCCAGGATTTCCTGACTGCCCTGGCCGATATGGGACAGGGCGCAGGTCCGCTCTCAGGCACGCCCCCGGCCCCGCAGGGCGGCCAGACGCCGCCGGTCCCGTCGAGCCCGGCCGTCGGCACGACGAAGGCCGCAGAGGGCACCGCTGCGCCGAACCAGACCGCCGCGCCGGTCCAGACCGATCCGCCCATCCCCATCGGCCAGGTGCCGATGACCATCGGCCTGCGCTCCCTGCGCGGATCGAACGAGTTCCAGATCCGGCTCGATCCGGCCGAACTCGGGCGCATCGACGTTCAGCTGGAGATCGACAAGGCGCATGGGNGGGTCATGACC